>DBXL01000107.1:11489-13546 GCA_002309275.1 Ruminococcaceae bacterium UBA1213
GAGAGTGGAGTTGTTTATGTAACATCTTTGATTTGACGGAGAGAATTTTTCATGAAAGAAACATTTTTTCAGAAATTGCAAAGAGTAAAAATAGGGGATATAGGGCATATATTTTTATTTTTGCCGGCGTTGCCGATTTCGCTTATATACAGGCTTTTCAGGAGAGATTTATGGCTTGTATGCGACAATAAGAATGAGGCAAGGGACAACGGTTATTGGTTTTATAAATATGTGCGTGAAAAATATCCCGAACAGGATATAGTATATGCGATAAATAAGAAGTCAAGGGATTTTGCCCGTGTGAAAGACTTGGGAAAGACTGTGAATTACGGCAGTTTAAAGCATTGGATATTATATCTTACAGCGAATAAAAACATCAGTTCGCAAAAGGGCGGTAAGCCCAATTCGGCGGTATGTTATTTTCTGGAAGTGAAGAAGATATTAAAAAATACAAGGGTATTTTTACAGCATGGAATTATAAAAGATGATATGCCGTGGCTGTATTATGAAGAAACCATGATGAAAATGTTTGTGTGCAGTACATACAGGGAATGGAAATTTGTATCGGAAACATATCACTATCCCGAAGGATATGTGAAAGAATTGGGATTGTGCCGTTTTGACGGCTTGCATGAATTTGAAGTGAAGCCGAAACAAATTTTACTCATGCCGACATGGCGTAGCTGGATTGCAACGCCTACGAGTGCCTCTTATGAAATAGAAGATGTTTCAAAGTTTGAAAATACGGAGTATTTCAAAGCATGGAGTAAATTTTTACAGAGTGAGAGATTGGCTGAAATTCTGGAAAAGAACGATTTGCAGATGATATTTTATCCTCACAGGGATATGCAGATGTTTCTGGATAAGTTTCGGATAAAAAGTGACAGGATTATCACGGCAAAATTCCCTGAATATGACGTGCAGACGCTTTTAAAAGAGAGTGCCTATTTAATAACGGACTTTTCAAGTATTGCAATGGATTTTGCGTATATGAAAAAAAGACTGATGTATTATCAGTTTGACTATGAGGATTTCCGAAAAGGGCAGTATGGAGAGGGCTATTTCAGTTATGAAAAAGACGGTTTCGGAAAGGTCTGTTATGACTTGGAAACGGCTTTGAATGAAATTGAAAGGGCTGTTGGCGAAAAGTTTGCTAATGAGAGTGTATATTTAAAAAGGCATGATGAATTTTTTGATTTGTATGATAAGAATAATTGTGAGAGAAATTATCGTGCAGTAAAGGAGTTGAACTGAATGTCAGATGAAAAAATAGATTTTGTGATAGCATGGGTTGATGGAAATGATAAAGACTGGCTTGCGGAAAAGGCGAAATATTCACCGTCAGCGATGGCAGACAGTGCAACTCCCGTAAGATTTCGTGATTGGGATAATTTACAGTACTGGTTCAGGGGCGTAGAAAAATATGCTTCTTGGGTAAATCAAATTCATTTCATCACATGGGGACATCTTCCGAAATGGCTTGATACAAGCAACCCGAAACTGCATATTGTCAATCACAGGGATTATATCCCCGAAAAATATCTTCCTACATTCAGTTCTCATGCGATAGAGTTGAATATGCACAGGATAGAGGGACTGTCAGAGCATTTTGTGTATTTCAATGATGATATGTTCATTACGAGAGAAGTCAGTGAAACGGACTTTTTTAAAAAAGGCAAGCCTTGTGATACATTCGGCTTGAACTGCATTTATTTCGGACACGACAGTGCAGGACATTTCAACGGCTCAAATATGGAGATAATCAACACGGAATTCAAAGACCAAAAAAAAGCCATTATGAAACGTGATTTTGCGAAGTGGTTCAGCATGAAGAACGGCATGAGAAAAGTTGTAAAAACCATGTTTTTGACGGCATGGGAGTGGTTTCCGGGATTTCACTATGACCATTTACCTTCGGGATTCTGCAAATCAACGCTTAAAGAGGTCTGGGAGAAATACCCTGAAATTCTCGATAAAACGTGCATGGACAAATTCAGAAAAGAATATCATGTCAATCAGTGGTTGTTTAAATATTGGCAGTTCTGCAAGGGAAATTA
>DBXL01000003.1:0-3292 GCA_002309275.1 Ruminococcaceae bacterium UBA1213
AAAAATCAGACTGCTTTGAGATATTCTGCCCGAAAGCATATCGCCTGTCATGAAATACAAAAGACTTACGGGAAACATCAATACAATGTCACTGACCGTGCAGGAGCATACCGACAATAAAAATTCCTTTGCACCCTGTCTTGACATGGCATATTTTCTCATGATTTCTTCAATCATTTTCCGCACCTACTTTCCATTCCGTTGAAGAACAATAATTATCCCACATTTTTTTGTAAACGCCGTTTTTCTGCAAGAGTTCATCATGCCTGCCCTGTTCGGCAATCTTTCCTTTATCGAGAACAATGATATTATCACAATTCTTTATCGTCGAAAGCCTGTGGGCTATCATAATTACTGTCTTGTTTTTTGCAAGCTCCGTGAAAGACCTCTGCACAAGATATTCATTTTCGGGATCGGCAAAAGCCGTTGCCTCGTCAAGAATGACGATCGGAGAATTTTTCAGTATCGCCCTTGCAATCGCTATCCTCTGCATTTCACCGCCCGACAAAAATACGCCTTTCGCACCGATAACCGTATTTACACCATCGGGAAGTTTGGCAATAATATCACTGCATTGTGCCTTTTCAAGTGCCTGCAAAACTTCTTTATCATCGGCATTCGGTCTGCCAAGACGCACATTTTCAAGCACCGTTCTCTTTAACAATCTGCTGTCCTGAAATACATACGACACAATATCCATCAAATCATTCTTTTCAATTTCTTTGATATTGACACCACCTATTTTAATACTGCCGTCCGTGACATCTCTGAAACGGGCGATAAGGCTTGCAATCGTTGTTTTTCCACTGCCCGATACCCCGACAAGTGCCAATGTTTTTCCCTGTTCCGCCCTGAAAGAAACATTCTTCAAAGCAAAATTTTCATCATTGTTATAGCTGAATGAAACTCCCTCAAATTCAACAGAATAATTTTCGGGCAATTTTTTGTTTTCGATTTCATCAAAGGGCTTTAATGTCAAAAGACTGTCTATTCTCATAAAAGCGTCCGCTACATTCATATTTCCCTCACTCATAAAGATAACTTTATTGAGCATGGTCGTAATAATCGGAGTGATTATCACATAAAAGATGAAATTCAGCAAAATATCCCGTGAAATATCCGTACCGCCCGAAGTCAGTATCAGTGCCAACGCTATCAGAAATGCAAATGTACTGTTGATGAAAAGCGTGAAAAACAGCATTGGCTGTCGGCATCTTTTGGTGTAGGAAATGCAGAATCTGCCGTAATTTTCAATGGACGACTTAAAGCGTGAAAAGCTGTGGACGGTCTGCCCGAATGTCTTTACAACGGGTATGCCACGCACATATTCGACTGCCTCGTTATTCATATCCTCCAACGCATTATTGTATTTTTTCATGTCCTCCTGCATTTGAGGTCCCAGCATTTTCATCATGCACATAAATCCCGATATAATCGGAATGAGCGTTACCAATCCGAACCGCCAGTCTGCAATGAACATGATCACCGCCATTCCCAGAGGTGTGGCAACAGCCCCTGCCATATCGGGCAGATTATGTGCCAGATATGTTTCCGCAGCCGTTGAGGAATCGTTTATGATTTTGCGTATTTTTCCGCTGCCCATCTGTTCCGAAAAGCCGAGCGGAAGTTTTATGATATGTCCGAGAAGTTCACGCTTGATATTACTGCCTATCCTGAAAGCCGAAACGTGCGAACACATCAGACCGACAAAATAAATCAAGATAGTAACTATCGAAAAAACAACCGCCATAATGCCGTTATGCACAGCAGATGTTGCCTTTGCAAAATCGGGTGCGACTTCTATTACTTCCCTGATAATGCGAAAAACATAAACAAGCGGTAAAAGCGATACGATTGCACTGATAAACGACAATATCCATGATGTATATGTCAGGTATTTCAAATTTCCTGCATAGCCCATCAGCCTTGAAAAATTCGAGGACTTTTTTTCTTTTTTCAAATTCAATCTCTCCTTTGATGAAAAATATAATTTACAAATTTCTGTAAACGCTGATAAGAACATTTACTTTCCGGCATGGAATTCATACAGAGTATGTATGTGTGAAACATTTCCGGCTGCTGTTCAAGAACAGTGGAAACGCCTGCCTTTCTCATTTTCTTTTCAACAGTGAGCGTGTCATCAAGCAGCATTTCATCTCCGCCCACCGAAAAAAATGTTGGCGGAAACCCTTTATATGCTCCGTAAACAGGTGACACATAAGGATTTTTTCTGTCGGCATTCCCAAAACAGCAGAACAAATCGCTTTCAATCAACTGTTTGTGCTTTTCTTTTGTCAGAACGCAATTTTTCTCGCCCATCTGAACATCTTTCCCGTAATTGTCAAAGTAACTTCTGCCCGATGCAAGCATATCTGTCCATGCCGAAAGCAAAAAGCATCCGCAGGGCATTTTTCTTCCCTCATCTTTCAATTTCAGCATGAGTGCCAACGCAAGATTTCCGCCTGACGAATCTCCGCCAATGATAATGTTTTCGGGTAAAATGCCTTTTTTCTCCGTCAGTTCATTCCACACCGAGTAAGCCTCCTCTAACTGAACGGGATATTTATATTCGGGTGCAAGGCTGTAATCAAGCAAAACTGCCGATATATTGTCCGAAAGCCCTATTGCAAAGCTGCGATACATTGATAAAAGTCCCGTAACATACGCACCGCCGTGCAGATAATAAATATACTTGTCGGATTTTCTGCCTTTTCTTTGGACAATCTCATATCCTGCACAGCTTGATATGCGGTATTTCTTCAAAGTACAATCTTTTGGCGGTTTATCGTCAATATAATGCAGCGACATCTTTTTCATTTTTTCAATGCCTTCGGGATTTAAAAACGGATTGATATTTTGTGTCATTCCTGTAAAAAAACTAAAAATCTTTCCTCTTATTGACATAAATCCTTTCCTTTCTTTCATTCAGTTCAATAGAGCTAACTATATTTTATTATCTTGCAGAAAATTTGATTTGTGATAAACAAATATTTTTGGCAGTCCTTTTTTGATGTCAATTATTTTTGAACCAGCTTGATTTCAGCAATTTTTGACACACAATGCCGTTAAAAAGTCCCGCAAGAATACCGCCTATGATTAAATACGGCATATACCATGAAAGAAACGTATTCATTACTATGGAAGCGGCTGTCAGTTGTCCGATATTATGAAAAACTCCGCCCGTTATGCTGACGTATACAATATGTTTGGAAAACAGCTTTTTGCATATCGCCATGATAACAAAACTCAACAAACCGCCTGCAACGCTGTATATCAGTGAATTGACATTCCC
>DBXL01000003.1:3324-3909 GCA_002309275.1 Ruminococcaceae bacterium UBA1213
ACCGCAATAATACATCGTGAAAAGTATGGCAAGATTGGCAAGACCTATTTTGATACCCGGAATGGGCGTGGTGATTGACAAAATCAACTCTATCCAGCTCAATACAAATGCAACGGCTATCAGAATTGCCACTGTTGCCACTCTCTTTGCACTGTTATTCTTTCTGTTGCTCACAAACACCAACCCTTTCAATGCACAATTCACAATGCATAATGCATAATTGATTATATATCATATTTTTGCAGTGTTCAAGGCTTGTTCGACAGCTTTTATAATGCCTTGTGAACTGAAAGTCGCACCCGATACCGTATCAACATTTGTATTTTGCGAATTGATGATGGACGGAATCACTCCTTTTTCGGCATCTTCAAAGTATTCGGGTTCAAACTCATCGGAACGGGCTGTTATATTTGTAATTTTATCTCCCTGAATTGTGACCGTCACATAAATATCTCCGTCATAGCCGTATGCCTGACCTGTATATGTGCCGTCATTGTAAAGTGTATTTTTCGGCGGTTCGGGAATGATTGACAGTTCATCTGTTTTTGATGGTTCAGTGATTTTTGACGGCTCAATAACTTTTGA
>DBXL01000003.1:3991-5117 GCA_002309275.1 Ruminococcaceae bacterium UBA1213
TCAATAACCTTTGACGGCTCTGCAACTTTTGACTGTTCAATTAAATTCACGGAACTTTCCATAGCAGAAGATTGCTGTATTTGAGAAGTCTGCATTGAACTTTCCACAGAGGACTGTATTTCATTTACACTGCTTTCGGGCATTGAGGATATAACCGAACTTTCGGCTATGGAAACTTCCGATATTTCGGAAATTTCCGTTGTTTCCGAAACACCGGAAATTTCGGTACTTTCCTGTATGCTTTCCTGTTCGGATATTTCGGATATAACAGAAATTTCGCTTTTTTCACTCAAAGAAATTTGTGGAACTGATGAAGTTTTTACAACTTCAACGGCACTGTTCTCATTTATCCTTGCAAACGGAAAGGCACATATACATATTACCGCTGTACAAGTCAAAAATCCTGCTGTTGATATGGCAGTTGCTGTCTTGAATGACTGCGGTTTCTTTCGGAGAAGATAATATTTTCTCACTCTCATAGCAAGGTATGCCGTAAATATCACGGTATATACCGCCAAATCCATATATTTCATCATATCGCCACGCTGTACCTTTGACCATAATACGAGTATGACATGAAGATATATCATAGCATAAAAGATATAGGCGAATTTTTGTATGTTCTTCCACGTTTTGCCCTTGAATTTTTTACGTATCTTCTTTATGGAAATTACAGTTAAAGGTGTCATGATTAAAACAAGTATCAATGCAACTATGACGAAAAGTATGAAATCAAAAGTAATATTTCTGCCCGAAAACAGTCTTTTCAAGTAGGTTATGCCGTAAATGATGATGTGTCCGACTGTTAAAAGTGCCGATATGATGGAAAGTTCTCCACGAATAGGCATGAGTTTTTTAATGAGTTTCGAGCCGTTTTTCAATGCACCCGTAAACATTACGACTGTCCAGAAAGACGTTGCCAAAAGGGCATTTGTCAGAACGGGCAAAAGGTAATCTCTTGCAAAAGGCGGTAATGTCCGTACTTCCATAAATTCATTGATACAATAGGCGACAACGGATAACAATACCGCCCCGATATAGAAAAACTGCGGATATTTTTTAATAGCCTTGTCACAAGTCAGGCAGATCAAAACCGTGACCGCAAGGCATACTGCAAATGTCATAT
>DBXL01000004.1:0-290 GCA_002309275.1 Ruminococcaceae bacterium UBA1213
GAAATTCCCATTGTTTCAGAAACAACGGAAATTTCCGAAATATCGGAAGTTTCAATAGCCGAAAGTTCGGTTATATCCTTAATGCCCGAAAGCAGTATAAATGAAATACAGTCCTTTGCGGAAAGTTCTGTTCATACTTCTCAAATACAGCAATTTTCTGTTGTGGAAAGTTCCGTGAATTCGATTGAGCCGTCAAAAGTTGCAGAACCGTCAAAAATTACTGAACTGTCAAAAGTTATTGAGCCGTCAAAAATTGCGGAACCCTCAAAAATCACTGAGCCGTCAAAAAT
>DBXL01000004.1:388-686 GCA_002309275.1 Ruminococcaceae bacterium UBA1213
CCGAACCATCAAAAAATACACTTTACAATGACGGTACATATACAGGTCAGGCATACGGCTATGACGGAGATATTTATGTGACAATCACGATTCAAGGGGATAAAATTACAAATATAACTGCCCGTTCCGATGAGTTTGAACCCGAATATTTTGAAGATGCCGAAAAAGGAGTTATTCCGGCAATCATCAATTCTCAAAATACAAATGTTGATACGGTATCGGGTGCGACTTTCAGTTCACAAGGCATTATAAAAGCTGTTGAGCAGGCATTGAACAGTGCAAAAATATGATATATAAT
>DBXL01000004.1:742-6786 GCA_002309275.1 Ruminococcaceae bacterium UBA1213
CAGTGGCAATTCTGATAGCTGTTGCATTTGTATTGAGCTGGATAGAGTTGATTTTGTCAATTACCACGCCCATTCCGGGTATTAAAATAGGTCTTGCAAATCTTGCCGTACTTTTTACGATGTATTATTGCAGTGAAAAAGAGGCTTTTATGGTGCTTGTCGGCAGGCTTGTTCTGAATGCCATACTTTTCGGGAATGTCAATTCACTGATATACAGCGTTGCAGGCGGTTTGTTGAGTTTTGTCATCATGGTGATATGCAAAAAGCTGTTTCCGAAACATATTATATATATCAGCATAACAGGCGGAGTTTTTCATAATATCGGACAGCTGACAGCCGCTTCCATAGTAATGAATACCTTTCTTTCGTGGTATATGCCGTATCTGATTATAGGCGGTATTCTTGCAGGACTGTTNNTGGTTCAAAAATAATTGACATCAAAAAAGGATTGCCGAAACAGTCCAAAAACTATTTGCTTATGTGGGATTTGAATACAATGACGGTGAGAGCGTTCTGAAAGATGTTACTTTCACGGCAAAACAGGGAGAAGTAACGGCAGGTCTGATGAACAGGGTACTCCAAGTGAACTTTTAAAGAAAGACGGCATTTATGCAAAGATGGTCAAATTCCAGACGGAAAGCAAAAGTTGGTCTATTTAGTGAAAATAAATATCCCCACAGAAAATTTTGGTTTCTGTGGGGAAAAATTTTTATTTGGTGACAGTCACGGTAAAGTATTTCTTTGCAATCGTGCCGTCATTGTCTTTTACTTTAATGCAGATGTCATAATCTGTATTTGTGTAGGGGCGGACAAGAATTTCACTGTTGTCTTTGTAGCCTTGACGGGTAGTCCATTTTGTTTCGGCCTTTTTCTTGTAGAGTACAGCATAAGTATAGTCACCCATACCGCCTGTTGCAGAGCCGTTCAGCGTTACGGTATCACCCTTTTTGATAGTCGTTGCAGAAATCGTTGAGGTATTGGCAAGTTTCGCATTTACTTTCACTTCAAAGAATTTCTTTACAATCTTGCCTGTACTGTCCTTTACCTTCACGCATACATCATAGTCTGTTGCTTTGGCAGGCTTTACAACTATTGTATCATTGGTGCTGTAGTTCTGTTTTACAGTCCATTTTGTATCAGCCTTTTTCTTGTACAGTACAGCATAAGTATAGTCACCGTCACCAAGCACGGCTTTTGCATTTACTGTTACTGTTTCGCCAAGTACTATTTCATCTGATGAAATAGTTGATATATTTGAATACTCACTCACAAACGGTATATTATTTTCATTGGCATAGGTTTCGGCACAGCTACCTTTTGTACCATATATTATTGTCAAGCCTGTACAACCGTAAAATGCATAACGCTCTATTAAAGTCACGCTAGCGGGTATCGTTATGCTTGTCAAACCTTTACAACCATAAAATGCCCCCCAACCTATTTTCGTTATACCTTCAGGTATAACATAACCTCCTTTTATAGCTTTAGGACAACTCCTAAGAGTTGTTTTGTCTTTGTTAAATAAAACACCATTTTGTGATGAATAATTGGAATTGTTTTCATTAACAATAATGTTTTCTAAACCTGTGCACTCTTCAAATAAAACAGCGGTATATGGTGAACCGCTTATATTTGTAACACCGTCAGGTATGGTAATATTTGTCAAGTACATACAATTGAGAAATCCACAAGAGCCTATTGATTTTACAGTATCGGGTACAGTATAATCCCCTTTTTTACCTTCGGGATATGTTATCAATTTTGTTTTGTTTTTATCAAATAAAACACCGTTTTGTGATGAATAATTGGAATTATTTTGATTTACAGTAATACTTTCCAACGCCGTACAATAATCAAATTCATCACCGCCCATATATGTAACACTGTTAGGTATGGTTATGCTTGTCAAACCTTTACAACCATAAAATGCCCCCCAACCTATTTGCGTTATGCCTTCAGGTATGTCAATGCCCGTCAGGGTTTCACAATGATAAAATGCAGAGCCACCGATTGACATCACACTTTTTCCGTCTATTGTACTTGGGATTGTAACATCTCCGCCATTACCCGTGTACTTTGTGATGGTAACGATGCTGTCATCATTCACATTGTACTCAAAATCACCGTAAACCTTTGCCGCACTGACAGAAACGCTTGTGCCAACATAAGAGCCTACTGCTGTAAAGCCTGTACCTGTGAGCATAGCCACTGCAAGCAGCACCGCAAAGACCTTACGAAAAACGCTGTTTTTCTTCATTTGCAAAACCTCCATAAAGTATAATAAATTTTATTATATTTTAATACATTTTTTATATACTGTCAATGACATTTGAAAAAATATTGACATTTTTTCCGCAAAGTGATAATATAAGATACATGGTTAAATATAACTAACTATTTAGGAGGTAAATATGGCTATCGTAAAATTTGATAATGTTACCAAAACATATACAACAGGCGAACATGAACAGAAAGCACTGGATAATGTCAGTTTCACGCTTGACGAGGGGAAATTTGTTGTCATTCTGGGACCTTCGGGGGCAGGCAAAAGTACACTTTTAAATTTGCTTGGCGGTCTTGACAGTCCGAGTGCAGGCACTATCACGGTAAACGGAAAGGATATTTCAAAGCTGACTGACAATGAACTTGCGGATTATCGAGCGGAAACGGTGGGGTTTGTGTTTCAATTTTACAATCTGATACCGACTTTAACGGTATATGAGAATGTGGAGCTTGTGTCGGAAATATCGAAAAATTCCCTTGACGCTAAAAAGATGATAGAGGAAGTCGGACTTTCCGACCATCTGCATAACTTTCCGTCTGAGCTTTCGGGCGGTGAACAGCAGAGAGTGTCTATTGCAAGGGCTTTGGCGAAAAATCCTCAGATACTTCTTTGTGACGAGCCGACAGGTGCATTGGATTCCGAAACAGGTGTGATGATACTGAAACTTCTTCTCGGCATGGCGAAAAGCTACGGCAAAACGATAGTGATTGTCACGCATAATCAGAGTATCGCAAAAATGGCGGATATAATTATTCGTGTAAAAAACGGCAAAATACGTTCTGTTGAAGAACAGGACAAGCCTATGAGTGCAGACGAGGTGGAATGGTAATGCTGATAAGAAAATTATTCCGCACCGCATGGAGCTACAAGGCACAATTTATATCCATGATAATTATGATAACACTCGGTATGGGAATATTTCTCGGTTTCAATATGGAGTGGTACACGATTGAATATGATACTTCAAAATTCTTTTCCGATACGAATTATGCCGATTATCGTTTATACTCCACAGATGGTTTTACATCAGATGATTTGGACAAAATTCAAAGTATTGACGGAGTGAAAGCGTCAACCCGATATATCAGCGTTAATCTTGATATAAAAGACAGCGAAAACAAATCGCTTGCCCTTGATGTCAGTGAAAACTACACCGTTTCAACTTTTATCGTGACAGACGGTGAAAAGTATGACGAAAACAGTGATGGTTTCTGGCTGTCCGATAAGTTTGCAGCGGCAAATCATATTTCTGTGGGTGACAATTTAACGCTTGAATTTCAGGGGACTGAAATATCGGGAAAAATTGCGGGGCTGATAAAATCGGGTGAACACATGATATGCGTTGCCGATAACAATCAGCTTATGCCCGATTACAATACTTTCGGATATGCGTATATCTCGCCCGAAAAATTCAAATCCGTCATCAGAGAAAAAGCCGAAAAAACTTATGCCGAAACAATGAAAAAATTGGGTGTTCCCGAAATTATCATTGAGGAAAAAATGAAAAACTTGCAGTATGATGAAATGCTTGACAAGGCTTATGTGCAGATCAATCTGATTTCGGATATGGAAAAGGAAACATTGGAAGATGCCGTAAAAGAGAAGCTCGGACGGACAATCATGGTAACTTCAAAAAATGAACATCTTGTTTATAAAGAAGCTATGGGAGAGGCTGACGAGGGAAAAACAATGGGT
Organism: Ruminococcaceae bacterium UBA1213; assembly: GCA_002309275.1. Classification (GTDB taxonomy): domain Bacteria; phylum Bacillota; class Clostridia; order Oscillospirales; family Acutalibacteraceae; genus UBA1213. The sequence goes on from DBXL01000004.1 coordinate 4,722, forward strand.
TCGGTATTGCCTGTGCTGTTTCTTGCGATAGCCGTTCTGACAATGGTAACGACTATGCACCGTATTGCCGCAAAGGAAAAATTGCAGATAGGCACTCTGAAAGCATTGGGCTTTAAAAACCGCAGGATATTAAGACATTACACCTCTTACGGCTTATTTATAGGAATTGTCGGAACAGCTTTGGGAACGGTACTCGGCTTTATTGTATGCGGTGCGATAATGAGCGAGGACGGCATGATGGGAACTTATTTTGATATGCCCGACTGGACTTCCGTGATACCTGTATTTTGTTATCCCGTCATGGCAGGCACGATTGTTTTTCTTACGCTGATAAGTTTTCTTTCCGTGCATCAACAGCTGAAAGGAACAGCTGCCGATACTTTACGCCCGTACACTCCGAAGAAAATGAAGAAAACGCTTTTTGAGCGTACAAAAATATGGGATAAACTGCATTTCGGCACAAAGTGGAATATCCGTGATTTAAGCCGTCATAAAAGCCGTTCAGCAATGACATTGTTCGGCATAGTAGGGTGTATGGTACTCATGGTAGGCGGACTTGGTATGCGTGATACAATGGCAGGATTTCTCGAACTGCTTGACAAGGATATTTCCAATTATTCGGTGAAAGTCAATCTTGTTGACAATGCCGATACAATCAAAGCAAAATCATTGGCAGATGAACTTAAAGGAGATTGGGAAAGCCTCAGCGGAATAAGCCTTGACGGTGAAACGGTTTCGCTGGATATTATCCATAATCCGAATGCTTTGATGAATGTCATTGACGAAAATAATGCCCGTATTGCTTTAAGTGATGAAGGTGTTTATTTGTGTTTGCGTCTGAAAGAGAAGGCACAAATCGGAGAAAATATTTCATTTTCGCCTTATGGTTCATCAAAGACATATACGGTGAAAGTAATAGGCTATAACCGTTCCATGATGACGGAAAGCGTGACAATGAGTGATACATTGGCAGACAAGTTGGGAATAGATTATCATATCACTTCTGTTTATACGGATAAAAATATCGGGGATATACCGTCATTGAATATTATTTCGGGAAAGCAGAATCAAAAACAGTTGATGGACACATTCAACAGCTTTGTCAGTATAATGGACAGTATGGTGTTCATTCTTGTGATAGCGGCAGTCATACTCGGAATAGTGGTGCTGTATAATCTTGGAATAATGAGTTATGTAGAGCGTTCAAGGGAACTTGCTACATTGAAAGTGCTTGGTTTCAGGAATAAAAATATAGGCAGACTGCTGATTTCACAAAATATATGGCTGACAGTGATAGGTGTGATAATAGGACTTCCGTCAGGAGTAGGCGTACTTGAATGGCTGCTTGCGGCACTGGCAGGCGAATATGAATTAAAACTCATGCTCGGACCGATGACTTATTGTGTATCCGTCTTATTGACATTTGGAGTATCGCTTTTGGTCGGTATGATGGTTGCACGCAAAAACAGAAAAATTGATATGGTGGAAGCACTGAAAATGTCCGAATAAACATAAAATAATAATGATCCCGTATCAGCAGATGAAAATCTGTCAATACGAGATCATTTTTTGTTATGTGAATCATCGTCCATTGTGATATATCTGTTTTCCCTAAGATGTTTTGTAGTAAATGCTATCTAAAAATAATTATTTCGCATTTTTTATAATAAGGACTTGACAATATAAATTAGATATGTTAAACTATTTGTTGGTTAGTTGTGTTTAATTTTATTTATCTAACTATCAATTCAAAGGAGGAAGAAAAAATGATACCTTTGACATTGGCAAATATGGGTGAAGATGTTGTCATTAAAAAAGTAGGCGGTTCATCCGATGTCAAAAAACATCTTGAAGATTTGGGATTGATTGCAGGAAGTACCGTAAAAATTGTAAACACTTTTGCTGGAAATGTCATTCTCGATGTCAAAAATTCAAGAATTGCCGTCAACAGTGACATGGCAAAAAAAATCATGGTGTGAAAGAAGGAACAGTTTATGAAAACAATAAGAGATGCCAAAGCAGGTGACAAGGTTAGAGTTGTAAAACTTCATGGTGAAGGTGCTGT
>DBXL01000218.1:0-170 GCA_002309275.1 Ruminococcaceae bacterium UBA1213
TGTTATTTCGTGGTTATTTCCATAAAACTTTATCGTAATATTGCTGTTTATTGAAATATCATCAAAAATTGCTCCGCATATCACAACATTAGGAATATCATTTGTTTCAGTTTGCGATTGAAACCATTCTCCCTCTGAAAGCTGTTTTTGAAAAGCCTTTCTCATACTTT
>DBXL01000218.1:363-10510 GCA_002309275.1 Ruminococcaceae bacterium UBA1213
GAATGGTTGATATAGCGATATTGTCCGACAACATTTTGTACGGATATTAAAGCAACCGAAGTGATTACAACAAGCATAAGTGATGAAAATAAATTCTGAGAAAATGACGAAAAAAACAAATGCAATCTTTTCATCGGTCAGCCCTCCTTTATCTTTCTGATATTATTTGACCGGTAAACGAATATAAATGGTATCTGTATCAGAAAAGAAAGTCCGACAGACATAAGAAAAATTATCGTGTAATCCTCAAAGTTGTAAGTAATATTTTCATACATATTTGCTTTTGAAAAAATACTTTCATAAAACGATATGTGAAGAATGATTGCTGATATGGTACAAAAAACGGTGATAAAAACATTTTCAAATGTGTTCATCAGCAATATATGTTTTTGGGAAGCTCCGACCATCATAAAAACAGAATTTTCATATCTTGCCGAATCCATGATATATTTCAGCAGAAACATGAATGAAATGACAGACACAACAAAGACTGCTATTATCAAAGCAAAATCTTTCATAATATCCGCATCTTCCATGCCGTAAAGATGTGCAGGCGTTTTTACTTCAATATCGCTTTCGGAATACATTTGCCCGAATGTTTCATTCAGAAAATCACCGTATCGGAACATCATATTTTTAGAAAGTTTCTGGGATAAATATATCCTGATACGGCAGGTTTTCAAACCCAAAGAAAAATATTTCTCGGCAGATATGTAGTAACTATCCGAATTTTTTACGGCTTGAATTTTGTTACCTTTGACAGTTATGTTTTCATTTTTCCCTTTTGCAGTTTCATTGAGAGATGTTTCAATTATCAATGCTTTATTGCTGTCGGGAAAGTTAAGGTAAAATGTGGGGTGTATTTCCGTAAAATCAATATCATCTTTGCCGTCAGCAGCAATAACGGAAGTCAGACAAATATCCTGTATATCATATTTTTGTTCAAAATCATGTAGTTTATCGAGTGATGATACAGTAACATTGACAGGAACGGTCAAATCTACCCTGTAAATGCGAAAGGATATGTCATCATCTGTTGAGCCGTTCTTGTAACTCAATACATTTCCGTAATAATATATCATCATGAAAATACAGACGATACTGCCAAGCGTATATAAAATAAAAATCAGCTTGTTTTCGGAAAAATATGTGAATATTCTGCCAACGACTAATCTAATTGTTTTCATAGTGTATTCCTTTCTTGTCATGACAAAAAAAGAATATCAGAAATTAAAATCAAATACAAGCCACTATGTAAAAACGATTGTAAAAATGCAAAAACGATAGGAAAATTTCCTACCGTTTCTGAAACATAGCAACTGTTGTAAAAATATGATTTTCTTCGATATATTCAAAGTGTAAGTCCCCGTGATACTTTTTGACGGTATCTTTTACACTCATCATACCGATACCATGATGCTCTTTATCTTTTTTTGATGTAATCAAATGCATTTTCTCTGCTGTCGGTCTGTTGTCACAACTGTTTGATATTTCGATAAAATAAAGCTGATTATTTTTATAGAGCTTGCAATCAACGTATTTTTCCGCTGATTTTTCTGCCGATTCAACAGCATTGTCGAGAAGATTCGCAAAAATACAGCAAATATCCGTTTCTTCCATGAAACAAAAATCTGTTTGATTATGCTCAAATTTGAAAGTGATATTTTTCTTTTGACATTCCTCTGATTTTTGATTGATAACAATATCAATAATTCGATTTCCCGTCAAATTCCGTCTGCTGTCAAAAATCGGCTGTTTTGACAATGCACGGACATAGTTATGAATATCATCTGCACTTGCCATTCCCTGAATGACGGTAAGATGATGTTTTATATCATGCATAAGTTCTCTTGAACTGTTATAATTATTTTGCAAAAGTTTGTAGTGTTCATAATCAAGCTGTTTTTTCTGTTCGGCAAGACTGATCTTCCTCAAATTTTCTGACATTCTGACATAGCTGTCATAAACATAAAGTGAAATCAAATTCATTGCAAGAAATACAAAAACAGACATTTCCGTTAATACGCTGTCGGAATTTCGGCATTCGGCATAAAATACGCCCGACAATCCAATGACAGATAAAATCGGTATGAACAGCAGAAATTTTTCTTTCCGTATGACCTGACAGGCTGTAAAAATCACCAGAGCAGATAATACAAAAATATACAAATCGGCTGTTTGTCCATTGTTCTCAAACATTATATCATTAAATCTGTCCTGCATGACTGTCCGTAAAATCGGGTATCGTGCATAACTTATCACCAAAAATAAGCTTGTTATCAGCAATGAATGAAATAGTTTTCGGGATAACAATAACGTGATAAGTTCAAATAGGATAAAATACAGAAAGTTACCGTAAAACAATGGATACAGCAGATATTTTATAAAATTCAATGCTACAAACAGTACAACCGAACTGATATTTTCAAACTTTGAAAAATACATATATTCCGAGTAACAGCAAAAAGCGGATATAAATATTATGGCAATATTTTGTAATATCATCGGTTCTCCCTCATTTTTCTGTAAAAGTCTTTTCTGAAAGTTCCGAGTTTTCTTTGAGAACCGTAAATTTTCATAGTTTTGCCGTTTTTGCACTGTACAGTAATTTGATCATCACATATTCCCGTAACATAATTCAAATTTACGATATAACTGTAATGAGGCGATGAAAAGCTGTTGCAGACACTTAATTTTTTCTGCCATTCTTTCATGGTTGTTTTTGATGTGACAGTTTCTCCTTTATCTGTTAAAACAGATGTTTTCCTCAACGAAGTGTAAATGCAGACGATTTCATCTTCATTTATTTCTGTTTCAACATTATTTGATATAAAGCTGATTTTTTGTTTTTCCTGCAATGCAATATCCAATCCCCTGAACAGTCTTTTTTCATCAACAGGTTTCTCAAGGTATCGGAATACTTTTAAATCCATTGCTTCATCCAGATACTGAGAATATGATGTAATAATAAACAATACTGCATCAGGACATTTTTTCTGTATTTCGTAGCCAAGCTGTATGCCGTTGATATCTTTCATCTCAACGTCAAGAAAAGCTATATCAATCATTTTTGTATCCAACAAAATAAATTCTTCCGCTGAATAATATCGTTCGATAATTACTTCTCTATGGGAATTTTCAAAATATTTTAAAATCAGCTTTTCAAACTGTTCGATAAATTTTCTGTCATCATCACACATTATGATTTTTGTCATTTTACTTTCACCACACAATCCATTTCCTAGTAAATTATAATATAGTTTTTCTGTTACTTCAAGTAAAAAATGAAATCAAATAATGTTTGTACAGAGAAATTGTTGATAGGCTTTCTGACGGATGTTTTGTTTTTAATACCGGCAGTACTTCCGAAAAAATTCTACACACACTATTGTACCATATCTGAAAATCCTGTATAATTAAATCACAGTCAATATACAAAAAATAAGGTGAATAAAGATGAAATATCGCAGAATACTTTTTTCAACTAAAAATGCCTATTCACAGGATACGAATAAAATATTCGTAAAAGCAATGAAAGAAAATTGTGAGTATCAGTACATACATTGTGCAGAATACAGAAAAATGCTTGACGGAATGAAATTCAATCCGAATAATATTGAAAGTATGAAAGACCTTGAAAAACTTCCTTTTATACCTACTCTGCTTTTCAAGAAACATACACTTTATTCCGTACCGCCCTCAAGGACAGCGATTCGAGCAACTTCATCAGGTACAAAGGGAATAAAAAGTGAAATAGGCTTTTGCATAAGTGACCTTTATACAGGCTTGAAAATGGTTCTGCGTGTATCCAAGTTGAGAGGATTGTTTTCTCCTGTCCCGTGTCATTACATCGTCTTTGGCTATAAGCCACACAGAAGCAACAAAACTGCCGTTACCAAAACCGCACTCGGTGCAACATTCTTTACACCTGCACTCAGCAGGACTTTTGCTCTTACATATCAAAACGGAAAGTATTCACTGAATCTTGAAAATATTCTTCAAGCCGTGATAAAGTACAGCAATTCAAGATTTCCTGTAAGGTTCATGGGATTTCCGTCATATACATATTTTTTGATGAAAATGATGGACGAAAGGGGTATTCATATAAAACTTTTCATAACAAGTTGATGCAGGCAGGTATGGTACAAAGTATGTCAAGAGTGAAAAGATGCATTGATAGCGAACCAATGAAAGGCTATTGGGGAATTTTAAAATCCGAGATATACTCCCTCAAAAAAATTTACTTTCAAAGAAGAACTTACCAAAGCAATCGAACAATACATTGATTTCTACAATACAAACCGTTATCAGCAAAGGCTCAATTGCATGACACCAATGGAATACCATCAAGCCTTTGCTGCGTAAAAAATTCCACCCTGTTTTTCACAGGATGGAATTCTATAAAAATATTTTTGTTTTTTTATCTGTTTACTTGACCGGGGACGGTTCAGTCGGCTGACATCCCCTGCTTTCTCACTTGTTGAAAGTCAGATCAAAGTGCGTGCGCTGCGGGTTCTCGACCTGATTGTTGATGACCGGTGCTTTCCTTGCAGCGTTATTGTTCTTGAGATTGGCATTTGCAAGGCTGCTGGCGGTATTCATATACTTAGCGTGGATGTCCTTGCCGTCATTCTGCAAAGCACTCTGCTTGATATCCATAATATGAGCCCATCTGTCACCGTTCTGCGGAGGTGTGATCATACGCACGAATGCTTCGCTTTTCCTGATTGCATCGACGTAATCATTGAACGGGAATGCTTTCTGATCTTCCTTTGTCATTTTACTGTTCACAACAAGCTTTTCAAGCTGTCTTGCGGCGATCATAGAAGCAATATCTTTAGTTATATTGTCATAGAGCTCGTTTGCCTTGGCTTCATTCTGTGGTTTGTTGTTGTCAGGCGCTCTTTCGGAAAGCTTATTGAGCCAGGTCTTTGGCTTGAACTTATCAATGAACTGGCTTTCATACTCTGCCTGCCTGGTCTTTTCGGACTCGAAGTTTGCAGCCCGCTCATAATCTGCGATAAGATTGTTGTTGCGCTCTGTCTGCTGCGCAAGAGTATGATTATTGTCGAATTGCTGGAGCGAATAATAGCTCTTTGCAACTTTCCCGAGCGATGCTATCATGTCATCTCTCATAGCTTTCGAGTGGTTGAATCTTTCACGGCCTCTGCCGATATTACCCGATGTCATACCGCTGTGAGCCTCTGTGTAGGCTTCGTTTGCGGAAAGGAGTCTGGCATACGCATTAAACACTTCTTCGGGCTTCATCTGCGAGATGTCCTTGTCTGCTATCTTCATAGCTTCCACAAGCTCACGGTACTCCTTATGTCCGCCTGCACCAAGATTTCTCCTCTGAGCATCCTGCTTGAAGTAATCAATATGCGTTTTTATACTTTCAAAGCTTGCTGTGACATCATTCTTGAACTGTTTGATGCGGTTGTTGCGGCTTGTAAGCTCTTTCTTGAATCCGACTGCGCTGAACGCATTTGCAGTCGTGTTGATAGTACGGTCAAGTTCTGAGAAGCTCTTTTTCATCTCTGCCGGAGTGAAGTGATTGCCGGCTACATTATTAATGATTTCCCTGCTGTTGCGGCTCATTTGCCTGAGCTCTTCGGCAAAGGCTGTCCTGTCGTTGCCGAATACACCTATCCTGTTAAGATAAGCATCCGTCTTTGCGCCAAGTGTATCCAGCGCTTCAAGAGAACTGCTGATGCTGTTTTCGCCCTTTGAGAGCTGTGCAACATTGATGAGCGCAAGCTTCATCTCGGTATATTCCTTCGATGGATACTTCATACCATCAAGGTCTCTTTCCATTCTCTCGACCTTCTTGGCTGCATTTGCAGCTATTATGTTTACTGTTTCCGAGACGTTGGTAAGATCACGATATTTCTGAGCTGCTTTGATCCCGTTTTCTCTGTTGGCGATCTCCTCGGCAGTGCCCTTGAACCTCTGCTTTGTGATGTCCATTTCCTTAATGAACTGCCGAAATTCTGCACTTTTTGAAACATCTTTTCCGGTAAGGATGTTGAGCATATTTGAAATACCAGGTGGAGTAAGCATAGGTTCCGGCTTTTCAGGTCTGACTGCAACAGTGGGGTCCTTCCGGTGTGCCAAGCCTTCATTACACCTGAGATCATTGTATTGTTTGTATGCTTCTTTCTCGTCATCGCATTTTTTCATTGCATCTGTGAGAGCCTGACGGACTTCAGGCTTTTTGCTTTCTTCGAGCATAGCCTTTGCAGTGTTCGCAAGCCTGAGATTATACAGATCATAATCCCACTGGTTCTTGAACTTTTTGTTTTCGGGCGAAAGAGAAACCATAGTATTGTTGAGAGCCTCGAGCTTATTGAGTCTCGGGTCTTTGATCTCTCCGAACATCTTTCCGAAATCTTCGCTTTGTTTTGTAAACTTTTCAATAGGCACGATATCATCTATCCTTGCCGGATCCCAGCCGTTTTCAAGCGCCTTGTTGCGCTTTTCGAGATCAGCTATCTGGTTATGAACGCCTCTGACTCCTTTGACCGTATCATTGTAATTCTGGAAATAGCCCTGGTATTTTTCACGGCACTTGTCTGATCTCATGTGCTCATAGATCTCAATCATAGCATTGTTCGAGGCTTTGAGCTTGTCAGCATACTCCCGGCGCTTTTCGGGCGTGAGTGTGCTGTTTTTGAGTTCTTTTTTTAGATCGACTCTCTTCAGCATCTCCTCATAGAGCTTGTCATACTTCATGCCTATGAGCATATCGTCGAACGCTTTGGGGTCCTGGTTCTTTTCGGGCGGGAGCTTCCAGTCACCTAAACCGCGCATAAGGCTTCCACCCGGAATACTTGTTATGTACTGATAATCATGCATACCCCGGGCTTCTCTGTGAGCCATTTCACTCTGGAAGTTGATAAAAGAAGACATTCCGGGATAGTTTTTGCCTTCAAGAGCCCGGGAGATACTCTTGAAATCTCTGTCGAGAGTCTGGAAATTCTGTTTTGCTTCTTCGATGACCTCGGGCTTGTCTGCTATGACCTTGTTATCTGCACTCGTGGTGTTGATACTCGTTGCAAAGATATTCGGAATAGAATTCTTGTTGTAAGCAACACCCGTAGCAAAATGCTTTTTGTTCGAGTAGATCGTGAAAAGGTTCGCAATCATTTTATTTGACACAACTTCTTCGCCGAGAGCTCTTTGGAGAGAGAACATAAAAGCGGGGTTCTGAACTAACGCTGCAGCCATGCCGGTTATGCCGGCATAGTCAACATCCCGAGCCGAAGGCGACTTCTCGGCATAGCTTGCAAAGTTCTTGTCGATCTCACGGCTGGACTTGATATCCTCGATGATTATATTGAAAGGCTTTGCCTCATACAGATTGTCGGGCTTGAGGTTCTTCATCTCTTTGAGAGAATCCACTGCAAACTTCTTGATATCCTTCGCTATGCTGCGCTGTTCCCGGCTCGTATTTCTTTTGTCGGAATTCTCGAAATCTTCGGCTTTTTGGATTATGTTGTTCAGACCGCGTGTCACGTCGGTGTAATTCAGGTAGCCGGAATAGTTGGTTTCCATGAAAGTATTGATCGTATCGGACAGTTTATTAAATAACGGTTTTTCCTCAATTTCGATCTCCTGCTGCCCGAGGCGCTCCTGCCTGATGCGCTCCTGCCTGATGCGCTCCTGNNGATGCGCTCCTGAAATTCATTTACACCTATGAGGATCTTGTCGGCAGCGGTTTTGAGCTTGCCTGCTGCTTCTATCATCTTGTCGCCGGGCTCTGTTGAATACTTTACACTACCGTATTCATCGACGGTGATGCCCTTTGCCCTGAAGTTTGTTTTGTCAGCCAGGAATGCTATATCATGCAGGATCATGGCATCATAAACATGGCTCTCTGAGTGTACTTCGTAGCGCTCTGGATGATAATCATTTACCTCTTTCTCTGTGATACCATAGGGCAGTGGATCGGGCTCCGGTTTAACTTGGTTTTTAGTGATTTTATCAGCGATCTCGTTGAAGACTTTCCTTACCTCAGGCTTTTTGAATTCGGTAAGGAAATCGTTCATTGCATCAGAATACTGCTGAGAATAATTGATGAAGTCTGTCTGTGAATCAAAGACTTTTTTGGTGGGATCAAGAGATTTGATCTTCTGGATCTTCGGGAGAAGACCCTGGAGGGGTGTGATGTTATGATTATTGATGAGTGTTGAAAGATCGACAAGCTCGTTCTGAACGCCCCTCATAACAGGCACATCCACCATATAAGCCGGATCCCAGCCGCATTCCAGAAGCTTCAGCTGTTCCTTTGCGGGATTGATAACAGAAGCCTGTACGCCTCGGGCACCGGCAACATTCACTTCATAGCTAGTGAAAGCGTTCTTGACATTGTCGCCTATCTCGGGGCCGAGCAGACGCTCGCCTTCGGCTATAATCTTATTGTTGAGACTCTTGAGTTCTTCGGTTATCTCTGCTCTTCTTGCGGGTGTGACCGTTTTGTTCTGGAGCTCATTCATAAGATCCATATGCCTGCACGTAATATCATTGAATTCCTCATAATGAAGATCATCATAGATCTTTTTGAACTCTTCATTTGTGATCTTCTTTTTCTCCTGGCTGCCCGGCACGCTGTATTCTTTGACCATATCAACGGCCAGCGAATCCAGCAGCCATCTTTTTCCCGGTGTAAACAGCCTTTCTTGATCGACGTTTCTGCCGTCTATGAATCTTTCGCCCAGATCGATATGATTTTTCATCAGCTTCTTGACAGCAGTCTGACCGGCAAGTGCGGGGTCTTCAACAGCCTCTTTCATGAAGTCAACGATTTCTTTATACTTATGGATGATCGCCTGCTCTTTTTCGGCGTTGAGGGGTACTGACTGCAGAGTCCGATTGCTCCGCCGATAAGGGTTAAACGCCTCGGGAACGGTAAAGGGCATATATTGATAAGCGTCTGCCATGTCCCCCGCCAGAAAAAACATCTCGTTGATATGGTTGTTGAACTGCTGCTTTTTTTCCTGCGGAAGAGCTTCCTCAATCAGATCATGTGCAATACCGGTAAACAGCTCGCCAGCTACGAATTTTTTGATGAAAGTGAAATCTCTCTGTAAACTGCTCTTTGGATTTGGCATGGTTTTTCCTCCTTGATTTAACTAAAAACGGTTTGTTTTTTCATTTACACTATATATACCCTCAGAAGTTCTTTTTGGGTGCATTTTTTTAGAAATAATTATTCCGATAAAGGCTGCTGCCGCAATAACAGGGTAGTGTCACAAAAGGCTTGAATATTCAAAAAGGACATGGTATAATTTACGAAAAACGATTTGCTTTTCAAAAAGTCCGGAATTTCATAAAGCTGTTATTGGCACCTTTATCAATATTTACTTTTTCGGGCGTACTTTTGGTAAATCATTCCTTTTATGACACTACCCATTTATAGTCTAAAACTTGGAAATCGGTGTCTCTATTGTGAAAATATGACATAGCCGCAGGACGCTTATATTTGCGTTCTGCGGCATTGTTTTGTTCAGGAGTATATCATTTGAATCTCATCAGCAGAAATTTTTTTTATATTCAGTTCTCCTGTATCGACAGTTGATGAAACGGCTATTGATTTATTTTCAAATATCCCGTAACGGAAATAATAGCTTGTTCCGTTGAAAGAAATATGATTTGTTTCGGGATATATTTCGGGAAACAATACAGAGGAATACAGCCCCGTACCTGCTGCTTTCAGGATACTTTCCTTGATACTCCATAAAATATGAAAACGGCTGATAGGTTCAGGGCTTATCCATTGAAGTTCCTGCTTTGTAAAAATATGCTCTGCAAGGTACAGGTTACTTTCATTGATTTTTTCTATATCAATGCCTGTTTCATGCTCTCCGCAGACAAGTGCCGCACAATTTCCCGAATGAGATACATTGAAAAAAATACCGTTTTTGGCATAGGGCTTGCCATATTCCGAAAGGTATATTTCACTTTCATTTACTCCTGCAATCAATGCTATGAGCAGTCCTGCCCCTATGCACATCAGCCTGTCATCAGCTTTTAAATATCGTTCCGCCTTTTTCATGCGTTCGGAAAAAAGCTGATAACAAACTGTTTCGGGTATAAGCTGAGTTTCACTGTTTTCCAAAATATAAATATCCATTATCTTTTCAGGTTG
>DBXL01000218.1:10629-10988 GCA_002309275.1 Ruminococcaceae bacterium UBA1213
ATATAGGCTGTCATACTCGAAAGAATAGCTGCTTTTGCAGAATCTTTCTGAGCCTCATTCAAAGCGTGTGCAAACTCCTCATACTCCACTAATCTGATATCCATGCCGCTTTGATTCATCTGACGGATAATATCTCCCAGCGGCAGAGTATGGTTATTCACGGCATTGAATACACAACATTCTTTCGGGGTGCGTGAGAGTCTGAGAAATGCTTCACAGGAAGTGTCAATAGGTCCCATGCAGACCTGATTTTCAAGCATACTGTACGGGAAACAGCCTAAAATGCAATACGAACGCAGTCTGCCCATGAAGTTATTCGTAAGGAAGTTAATCTGGAATTCACCGTCGGATTCCCTTGC
>DBXL01000223.1:0-156 GCA_002309275.1 Ruminococcaceae bacterium UBA1213
GGCTGAACATCCTGGAATTGCTGAGAGAAATCCTCTGCAGTGGAATTGGTATCAGCCTGTATGTTCGGCAGAGAGGACTGTGCAGAACCTGTATTGATTTCCACGCCGAAGGGATTAGACGGTGTTTCGGGAGCAGCCGGAGCTTCTGCTTTCATT
>DBXL01000223.1:277-1040 GCA_002309275.1 Ruminococcaceae bacterium UBA1213
ATTTCGGGAACAGCGGGAGTTTCCACTGTGATTGCAGGAGCAGTTGGAGTTTCTACTTTCATTTCGGGAACAGCGGGAGTTTCTACTGCGATTGCAGGAACAGCGGGAGCTTCAACCGGAATTTCAGCAGCATCTGTTGAAGATACCATATCACTTTCAAAATAGTAATCTGCACAAGCACGGTCAACAGTCACCTGAGAGATAAACTCCTTGCATTTAACGTGTTCGGGGTGATTCTGATAATATTTGAGTGCAGAGGGGTTTGTAAAGCTTGCATAGAGCACTACATCATAATCGGAAGAGTTATTGAAGTTATAGCCGACTTCGATACTGAGAAGTCCCTCAATTTTACCGACAAGGGATTTGAGCATATCAATCATGCAGTCAATATTTTTTTGTTTTTCGGCATTGTCTTTAACCTTCCAAAAGACTATGTGTTTAACCATTGTAAAAAGCCTCCTGTAAAATAAGATTTGTAAAAATAAACAATAAAGCATACCCTTACATTGTATTTATATTGATTTTAGCACATTTGAAAGTTATAATCAATAACAAAGTCGAAAAAATTAAAAAAAAGTGTCCGTTGCAGAAACGCAACGGACACGAATATGAAAAAAATATAATCAGACAGTAACAGGTTCTTCCTGAGCGGTACCGTTTACAACATAGTAAGCTTTGTTGTATTCGGGCTGATAGTAAATGTCGATAGTTTCAACAGAATCAGCATTGCCGTTAGCCTTATAAGCTTCCTTAACAGCTTCAA
>DBXL01000223.1:1179-2540 GCA_002309275.1 Ruminococcaceae bacterium UBA1213
CATGATAAAATCCCTCTTTCTGATAAAATATAGTAGTCTGCTTATATACAGGGGGCATCAGATATTCTCTTGTTTGCCCTACGATTAGATTATAAACCCTTTTATGCAGTTTGTCAAATAAAAGATGTAAATTTATATAGCAAATAGACAAAAAACGGTTACTTATCCAAAACCAAGAAAAAATTTTTCAAAATATTGTTAATTCTAACCATAGTAAAAGCGTGATAAACAGGGGAAAATATATTCAAGTAAAGGAAAAAGGGGGGAAAAGCTGTGGGAAAGGATACAATGACGACATTAAAGAGTGTAGGAGCAGGACTTGTGGCAGGAATGATGTTTGGGTTTGTGAGTTCTGTAATGATGAACGACAGCCGAAAGAGCAAGAAAAAGGCTAATAAAGCAATTAATACGGTTGAAACCATTCTTGAAGGAATGCAGGAAATTTTCAGGTGATGTAAAACTTTAAGGCAGAAAGTGACAGTTTTATGAAATAAAAACTGTCACTTTTTGTTGTGTGAGAATATTGACATATAAGTTTTTTTTATGTAGAATTAGTACAGATTTTCAGTTTGTAGAGGAGAGATGATATGCTTCAAATTAAGAATGTTTCAAAGAAGTATAAGACAGGCGAACTTGTCCAGATGGCACTTGATGATGTAAGCCTGAATTTGAGGGACAGTGAATTTATTTCCATTTTAGGTCCCAGCGGTTCGGGAAAAACCACGCTTTTGAATATCATAGGCGGTCTTGACAGATATGACAGCGGTGATTTGGTGATAGACGGCATTTCGACAAAGAAGTATAATTCCAAAGCATGGGACAGTTACAGAAATCACTCCATAGGATTTGTATTTCAAAGCTATAATCTTATTCCGCACCAGACAGTTCTTTCCAATGTAGAGATTGCCCTTACGATAAGCGGCATAAAGGGAAGCAAAAGAAAACAAATGGCTATTGATGCACTCAAAGAAGTAGGTCTTGAAGAGCATTTGCATAAACGTCCCAATCAGCTTTCGGGCGGTCAGATGCAGAGAGTAGCTATTGCCCGTGCATTAGTAAATGATCCCAAAATCCTCCTTGCTGATGAGCCGACAGGTGCCCTTGATACCGAAACGGGCATACAGGTAATGGAGATACTGAAAAAAGTGGCAGAAAAACGTCTTGTAGTGATGGTAACGCATAACCCCGAACTTGCCGAGCAGTATTCTACAAGAATTGTACGTCTGAAAGACGGAAAAATAACAGGCGATACGAATCCCTTTGAGGTGGAAGAACATGGAGATGAAGAGGTAAAGACAGCTACTTTCGGCAGGTCGAAAATGTCTTTTCTGACATCTCTTTTACTCAGCTTCAACAATCTG
>DBXL01000223.1:2619-6153 GCA_002309275.1 Ruminococcaceae bacterium UBA1213
AATGAATATATAAGCGTCGTACAGCGTGAAACGATGGAAAGCTACCCTATTATTATAGACGGCTCTACATACGATTACAGCGATTATTTTGAACATATAGACAATGCGGAAAAAGTTGAAACCGAACAAGTCAACGGCTCTGTTACGCCCGTTATTGAAGACTATGACAGCGATTATTATTATACGCCTAAAGTAAAAAAGAATAATCTTTCAAAATTTTTGAAATTCCTGAATGATCCCGAGAATAATCTTGATGAGTACATAGGCACAGGCTCAATAATACCTGTTTTTAATACGCATTTTTTCACTTATGCAAAGGATAAAACAGGCAAGCTTATCAATACCGAAGGCACAGGAGATTCCATGTATTCTTACTATTACTCAAATATCACTTTTGCTGTACTTGCTCAGGGCAGGGATTCTGTCATAAGCAAAAAGACTAAAGAAGCGTATGAAGTTTTGTATGGTACTTGGCCGCAGGAAGAAAACGAATGTGTCATTATTACAGATTCGTCGGGAGGTATCACGGCACAGGAACTTGCCAAGCTGGGTTACTATACAACTGAAGAACTTGAAGAAATGATGAATAACAGGTCGATTACAAAGGATAAAGCAATCAGTTATGAAGAAATGTGCAAAAAGGAATTTATCGTTTTACCCAACGCATACAAGTATGAAAAGAACAGTAAGGGTTATTTTGATTTTATCAAGGACAGCTCGGAAAAAGTGACGGAAATTGTAGAAAAATATGGAATAAAGCTGAAAGTGACAGGAATTATCAAGCCCGTTCCTTCAAAGAGTGCAAGTTCCATGATGTTAGGTGCATATAATTCGTCATCACCTCTTGTGGGATACACATATAAATTAACCGATAAAATTATAAAATTATCGGAAGAATCTCCTGTTGTTGAGGCACAGTTTGATTCAGAGGATAAAAGCATTATCAATGGAGTAATATTTGAGGACGGCGAAAACACAAGTGAAATTGCAGCAAGTATGCGTGCATTGGTGAAAGGCTGGGATAATGAGGAAAAATTGCAGTACAAAGACTATATTTCAACGCCTGTTACGTCTATCGTAGGCGGAAGCAAAATGACAGATGAAGCTTTTGTAAAGTTGTTTGATAAGTGGGTAGATTCTCAGTCAGATGAAGATGTAGTGAAATGGGGAAAATCTTATTGCGGATTTTTCACCACCATGCAGGAAACGCTTGAAAGTATAGGTTACTGCAACTCAGATGAACCCTCCGAACTTATCATATATCCCGATACATTTGAGGGAAAGCAGGGTATCATGAAACTGCTTTCGGAATATAACAGTATATCTGATGAAAACGACAGAATAGAATATACGGATTACATAGAGGAACTTACAAAGCAGATAGCCTCTATCATAGATACCGTTTCGGGAATACTGATTGCATTTGTAGCAGTATCTTTGGTTGTATCATGTATCATGATAGGAATTATCACACATATTTCCGTACTTGAAAGAACAAAGGAAATAGGTATTCTGCGTGCATTGGGTGCGTCAAGGGGAAATATTGCACAGGTATTCAATGCAGAAACATTTATTATCGGTGCATTGTCGGGTATCATAGGTATTATTGCAGCAATGCTGTTGTGCATACCTGCCAACATGGTGATAAATTCCATGCAGATGACGGAAGGTGTTGAAATCAATGCTTCTGTTCCGTTCATACCCGCTCTGATACTGATAGGAATAAGCATTTTGATAACCGTATTCGGCGGACTCATACCTGCATCGGCAGCTTCCAGAAAAGATCCTGTCATTGCACTCAGAACGGAATAAGAAAGTGGAAAATGGAAAGTGGAAAATTGAAAATTGAGAGTGGAGAGTGGAGTGTTTCTTCACTCTCCGCTTTTTTATAAATAAAAAAGAGTGGAAAGTGAAATAATTTTCCACTTTCCACTTTCCATTTTCAATTTTCAAAGTGCCTTTTTCATGGAACGTACATATTCGCCTACATAGTCAGCAGAATCTTTTCCGTATTTTTCGATAATTTTGATAATTGCGGAACCGACAATAGCACCATCTGCGACAGCTGCCATATCATGTGCTTGCTGTGGAGTGGATATGCCGAAACCCACTGCACAGGGAATATCTGTATTTTCTCTTATCACTTCCACGATAGAAGAAAGTTCTGTATTGATTTCAGTGCGTACACCCGTAACACCCAGACTTGATACAAGATAAATAAAGCCTTCGGCATCTTTGGCAATCATTCCCACACGGTTTTTTGAAGTGGGAGCGATAAGTGAAATAAGTGCCACGTCATATTGATGGCAGATGTCAAGAAACTCCTCTTTTTCCTCATAGGGAATATCAGGGAGTATAAGACCATCTATGCCGACTTCTGCACACAGGGATATAAATTTATCCGAGCCGTAGGAAAATACAACATTGGCATACGTCATGAAAACAAGCGGTATTTTAATATCTTTTCTTAACTCTCTCACGAAATCGAAAATTTTATCTGTATTCACTCCGCCGTTCAATGCACGGATATTAGCCGCCTGTATAACAGGACCTTCGGCTGTTGGGTCTGAAAAGGGTATGCCCAATTCAATTAAGTCTGCACCGTTTTCAGCAGCGGCTTTTACCACTTTGGCAGTTGTTTCAAGGTCGGGGTCACCGCAGGTGATAAAAGGGATAAATGCCTTTCCGTTGGAGAAAGCCTGTTTTATTTTAGTCATAAATATCCTCTCCTTTATATCTTGCTATTGCCGCACAGTCTTTATCACCTCTGCCCGAAATGGTGACAATGATAATTTTATCCTTGTCCATAGTGGGTGCAAGCTTCATGGCGTATGCGACAGCGTGGGCGGATTCTATTGCAGGAATAATGCCCTCCGTTTTTGAAAGGTATTCAAAAGCATTGACGGCTTCATCATCTGTGACGGCAACATATTCCGCTCTGCCTATATCATGGAGATAAGCGTGTTCAGGACCAACGCCGGGATAGTCAAGTCCTGCTGAAATGGAATATACAGGGGCAATTTGTCCATGCTCGTCTTGACAGAAATAGGATTTCATGCCATGAAAAATACCGAGCCTTCCTGTTGAAATAGTAGCGGCTGTTTCAAATGTATCAATACCCCTGCCGGCAGCCTCACAGCCTATCAGTCTTACATCTTTGTCATTAATGAAGTGGTAGAAACTGCCTATGGCATTCGAGCCTCCACCTACACAAGCAATGACTGCATCAGGGAGTCTGTTTTCCTTTTCAAGAATTTGTTTTCTTGATTCTTTGGAGATAACCGCCTGAAAATCACGCACGATTGTAGGGAATGGGTGAGGTCCCATTACAGAGCCTAAACAATAGTGTGTATCATCAATTCTCTTAGTCCATTCACGCATGGCTTCACTGACGGCATCTTTAAGAGTAGCTGTTCCGCTTTTTACGGGAACGACTTCCGAGCCGAGAAGTTTCATTCTATATACATTGAGAGCCTGTCTTTTAGTATCTTCCTCGCCCATGAAAACAACGCATTCCATGCCCATTAAAGCGGC
>DBXL01000223.1:6216-8779 GCA_002309275.1 Ruminococcaceae bacterium UBA1213
GCCTGACCGAGAACATTATTTATTTTATGTGCACCTGTATGGTTCAAATCCTCTCTTTTCAGATAGATTTTTGCACCGCCGAGATTGTTTGTCATATTTTCCGCAAAGTAAAGTCTTGAAGGTCTGCCTGCATACTCATTAAAAAGCGTTTCCAATTCGTTGCAAAAATCGGTGTCATTTTTATATTTGTTATAAGCAGTTTCAAGTTCTATGACAGCATTCATCAAAGTTTCGGGAATATACTGTCCGCCATGAATGCCGAAACGTCCGTTGGGATTAGTCATATTTCATCTTCCTTTCTCACGGCATTGATGAATGCCGTCATTTTTTGAATATCTTTCAAGCCGTCAGTTTCCACGCCTGAGCTTACATCTAATGCATAGGGGTGAAGTCGTGAAACGGCAGTTTCTGCATTGGTACAGTCAAGACCGCCTGCTAAAAAATAAGGTCTTTTCATGCCAGAAACAAGTGACCAGTCAAATAATTTTCCATCACCCATGCCGGCGTCAAGCAATATCATGTCTGCTGTGCAATTTTCAGCCGTTTCAATATCGCTCAAGGAACGTATTTTAAAGGCTTTTATCACAGGCTTTCCTGTTGATTCTTTCAGGCTTTTTATATAGTCATTTGTTTCATTTCCATGCAGTTGTGCAATATCTATTATACCGCTTTTCAAAAATTTTTCAACCGTTTTTATATCTTCATCAACAAATACACCGACAGCTTTTATATTTTCATCAAGAATTTTTTTCAATTCGAGAGCCTTTTCAGGTGAAATATACCGCCTGCTTTTTTTAAAGAACACAAAGCCGATATATTCGGGCTTTATTTCATTGACGGCTTTTATATCGCATTCTCTTGAAAGTCCGCATATTTTTATTTTAGTCATGGTGTCCTCTCAATTCTGCAAGCTTTTGTTTTTTATTTTCGGCTCTCATAAGAGTTTCACCGACAAGCACCGCATTTGCACCTATCTCTCTTAAAATCTGCACATCTTGGGGAGTTTTCACACCGCTTTCCGATACAAAAATTATATCATGGGGAACAAGCTTTCTTAAATTTCCGCTGTTTTGGGTGTCAACGGAGAAATCTTTTAAATTTCTGTTATTAACGCCTATGATTTTTGCCCCTGCCTGCAAAGCCGTTTGTATTTCGCTTTCATCATGCACTTCAACGAGTGCCGAAAGACCGAGCGTTTCACATATTGCAATATATTCTTTCAACTGACTTTCGGAAAGAATCGAGCATATCAGCAGTACGGCAGACGCACCCAATAATTTAGCCTGATATATCATGTATTCGTCAACGGTGAAATCCTTTCTTAAACACGGGATTGAAACGGCATTTGCAATTTCTTTCAAATATTCGTCACTGCCTAAAAACCATTTCGGTTCTGTAAGGACAGATATGCAGTCAGCCCCTGCTGTTTCATAGTCTTTTGCGATTTGCAGATAGGGGAAATTTTCGGCAATAACTCCCTTTGAGGGAGAGGCTTTTTTACATTCGCATATGAATGCAATATCATCTGTTCGGAGAGCCTTTTCAAAAGAGAAATCGCCTTTCGGAAGTGATAAAGCCGATTTTTTTATTTCATCAAGGGAGATTTTCTTTTTATGGTTTTCAACTCTCAGCTTGGCATATTCTGCAAGTTCGTCAAGTATAGTCATGCTGTTTCCTCCGCTGAGTTGCTCACTTCAATGAACTTTTCAAGAGTTTTGACGGCTTTTCCCGAATCAATGATTTCAGCCGCCAAAGCAATACCGTCTTTGATAGAATCAGCCTTTCCGCCTATATACAAAGCCGCTCCTGCATTCATTAAAACAGCATTTCTTTTAAAGCCTTTTTCGCCTTTGAGGATATTTTTTGTAATTTCGGCATTTTCGGCAGGTGTACCGCCTTTTAAATCGTCTTTTGTACAGCGTTCAAAGCCGAAATCTTCAGGCTTTATCATGTAGGATTTAAACCAGCCGTCTTTTATTTCACAAATTTTCGTGGGAGCGGAAAGCGATATTTCATCAAGTTTATCCATGCCGTAAACGACCATGCCACGCTTTACACCAAGGTCAATAAGTACCTGTGCAAGAGGTTCTACAAGGTATTCATCATAAACTCCAAGCAACTGCATAGACGGTGAAGACGGATTGGTGAGAGGTCCGAGAATGTTGAAAACGGTTCTGAAACCGAGTTCACGGCGGATAGCACCGACATATTTCATGGAAGTGTGGTATTTCTGAGCGAAGAAGAAACACATTCCGACTTTGTTAAGAAGTTCAACGCATTTTGCGGGAGATTGTTCGATATTCACGCCGAGAGCCTCCAGACAATCTGCTGTACCGCTGTTGGAAGAGGCTGCACGATTGCCGTGTTTGGCAACTTTCATACCGCCTGCGGCGGCGATGATTGCGGAGGTAGTGGAAATATTGAAACTGCCTGCATTGTCGCCGCCTGTGCCGACGATTTCAAAAACGTCCATGCCCGTTTCCACTTTCGTTGCATGGTCACGCATGGCAGACGCACAGCCTGCTATTTCATCAGTCGTTTCAGCCTTTGCACTTTTGGTGGA
>DBXL01000010.1:0-3010 GCA_002309275.1 Ruminococcaceae bacterium UBA1213
TGCATATTATCCGTAAATCCCATTCTTATATTGGAAAGCACTGACGGCAATGCACTGACAGCCTGGTCAACAACCACTCCATACTGCTGATAAGTTGACTCGTCAACTTTGGAAGATACAGCCTTTGTAGAAAACAAGGCACACACATATTTATATCCGCATACCTCTACAACACCCACACCTACCGACTTATAAGACGAAGAATAAAGTATGCTTGATGCGTCAAGATAGGAACTCCAATCCTCTACAAGTGAGGAATTGCTCCATACATCATAGCCTATCAGTTGTGCAAGACCGTCTATATTACTTGTTCCGTCAGGTCTTGTTGAGGAAGCATACAACGAAAGCTCAGACGCTCTCAAAAATGCTTTCTCCATAAGTTTTGCGTCCATTTCAACGTTTGAAACCTTTTTCACAGCCCTGTATTCATTGATAAGTTCAAGAATATCTTCACAATCATAATAACTTCTTGACACTTCCGCAATGGTTACAGTGACCGCTGTGTCCGCAGCATTTGCCTCAATCTGAATCGTCGCCGGCATGATAAAGGCTATCACCAACACCAATAAAATACTGACCGTTCTGATTTTGAATTTTGCAGTCATAAGAATCACACTCCTTTTTTCTTTCATTTTAACATAAACTTTGAATTTTTACAAGATTTTTTCAACAATATTGCCATACAAAAAAACATTGTACAAAATAGTATATTTCCCCTGATTTTCTTGAAACAGTCTTGAAAAATGCAGACGGTTTCTTATACAGCAATTTGCACATAAAATCAGATTATCATTTTTATTATAACTCTCTTGAAAATCACTATGAATTATGTTATAATTGCATAGTTGAGTGCTGAGCCTCGTGCTTTGCATGAAACGTACCTGAATATATTCTGACACAAAAGATTTTTTCTGATGTGAAAGGCTGTGTTTTTATAGAATAACTGCACCCTTTTGTTATCGGAAAGGGTGCTTTTTTGTCTGCTGAAAGGGGAGTTCTATGGAAAACAGGGTTTCTATTATAGGAATCATCATTGAAAATACCAATTCTGTTGACAGACTCAATGATATTCTCCACGATTACGGCAGTTATATTATCGGCAGAATGGGTATTCCGTATAAAGAAAAAAATCTGAATGTGATAAGTATCGTGCTTGATGCCCCTCTTGACGTGATAAACAGGCTTTCGGGAAAAATCGGTATGCTTGACGGCATTACTTCAAAGGTGGTGTGTTCCAAAAAGTGATACATTTAATTGACAAACTGTATAAAAACACCTCTCTTTCAAAAGAGGAATATCAATATTTAATCGAAAATTTCACTCCAGACATTTCGGAATATCTCTTTGAAAAGTCCCGTGAAGTAAGGCATAAATATTATGGGCATGATATATATGTCAGAGGGCTTATTGAATTCACGAATTACTGCAAAAACGACTGCTATTATTGCGGAATACGCTGTTCCAACAGAAATGCAGACCGTTACAGGCTTGATAAAAGTGATATTTTGGAATGCTGTAAAGAGGGATATTCTCTCGGCTTCCGCACATTCGTTTTACAGGGCGGTGAAGATACTTATTTCACTGACGACAGAATGACGGATATTATCACCGAAATTAAAAAAAATTATCCCGACTGTGCATTGACGCTCTCCATAGGAGAAAAAAGCCGTGAAAGCTATGAAAGATTCTTCAAAGCAGGGGCAGACCGCTATTTATTACGCCATGAAACAGCCAATAATAAGCATTATGCCAGACTTCACCCCAATAAACTTTCACCTGTCAACCGAAAGAGATGTTTGCAGGATTTAAAAGAAATCGGCTATCAAGTAGGCTGTGGCTTTATGGTGGGTTCACCCTATCAGACAGCGGAACATTTAGCGGAAGATATGCTTTTCTTAAAAGAGTTTCAGCCCCACATGGTCGGCATAGGTCCTTTCATCGCCCAGCATGACACGCCTTTCAAAGATATGCCCAACGGCACTCTTGAATTAACTCTTTTCATGCTTGGCTTGATAAGATTAACTCTCCCCTATGTGCTTTTGCCGTCAACGACTGCTCTCGGCACAATTCACCCTCTTGGTCGTGAAAAAGGCATTCTGGCAGGTGCAAATGTCATTATGCCGAATTTATCGCCTGTTTCTGTCAGGAAAAAATATCTGCTTTACGACAATAAAATTTGTACAGGCGATGAAGCCGCCGAATGCAAAAATTGTCTGCAAGCCCGCATGAAATCCATCGGCTACAATGTAGTTACCTCTCGTGGCGACTGCAAAACAATGTGCAATGTGCAATGTGCAATGTGCAATTATTTAGCCAACAAAGCTATTTAACTATATATTTTTGAAAGGAAGTTTTTTAAAATGAAATACGATCCGAAATCCCCTCATGCAGAGGAATTCATCAATGACGAGGAAATAAGAGCCTGTCTTGAATACGCTGAGAAAAATAAGCATAATGCAGAGCTTATTGACCAGATTCTTGAAAAGGCAAGATTGGAAAAGGGACTTTCCCATAAAGAAGCCCTTGTCTTGCTTGACTGTGACATTGAAGAAAAAAATCAGGAAATTTATGCCCTTGCCGAGCAGATTAAGAAAAATTATTACGGCAACAGAATTGTTATGTTTGCACCGCTGTATTTGTCGAATTACTGTGTAAACGGCTGTCTGTACTGTCCGTATCACCTCAAAAACAAGCATATTGCAAGAAAAAAACTCACTCAGGAAGAAATTAAAAAAGAAGTTATCGCCTTGCAGGATATGGGACACAAACGTCTTGCACTTGAAGCAGGTGAAGACCCTGTGAATAATCCTATTGAGTACATTCTCGAAAGTATCAAGACCATTTACAGCATTAAACACAAGAACGGTGCAATAAGACGTGTAAACGTGAATATAGCCGCAACTACCCATGAGAATTATAAAAAACTCAAAGATGCAGGCATAGGAACTTATATTCTTTTCCAGGAAACGTATAATAAAGAGAGTTATGAAAGACTTCACCCGACAGGTCC
>DBXL01000010.1:3096-4436 GCA_002309275.1 Ruminococcaceae bacterium UBA1213
TGTACAGATATGAATTTGTCGGCATTCTCATGCACGCCGAACATCTGGAAGCACGTTTCGGCGTAGGTCCTCATACTATCAGCGTTCCCCGTGTAAGACGTGCAGATGACATTGACCCTGATGTATTTGATAACGGCATTTCAGATGATACATTTGCAAAAATCGTTGCTTGTATCAGAATAGCCGTTCCCTACACGGGCATGATTGTTTCCACAAGAGAAAGCCAAAAGAGCCGTGAAAGAGTTCTGCACTTGGGCGTATCACAGATAAGTGGCGGTTCTAAAACAAGTGTCGGCGGATATGCCGAGCCTGTGCCTGAAGATGAGGATTCCGCACAGTTTGATGTCAGCGATACAAGAACGCTTGATGAGGTTGTAAAGTGGCTGATGGAATTGGGATATATTCCGAGTTTCTGCACGGCTTGTTACAGAGAGGGCAGAACCGGCGACAGATTTATGTCACTCTGCAAAGCAGGTCAGATTCAGAACTGCTGTCACCCGAATGCATTGATGACGCTGAAAGAGTATCTTGAAGATTACGCTTCACCCGAAACAAAGGAAATTGGTGAAAAGCTGATTCTTGCAGAATTGAATAATATCCCCAAAGAAAAAGTCCGTGAAATAACAAAAGAACATCTTGCCGACATTGCCAACGGTCAGAGGGATTTCAGATTTTAATTGAATGAGAAATGAGGAGTGAGGAATGAGGAATAAAATTCCATTTCTCACTCCGATTTTATAAGGAGAGATTTTTATGTCACTGAATAATACACCGAGTGCCGAAAGAGTGCATATTGCCTTTTTCGGTCAGAGAAATTCGGGTAAATCAAGTTTATTGAATGCTGTTACAAATCAGAATATTGCTATTGTATCAGATGTTTTGGGAACGACAACAGACCCTGTTTTTAAAGCTATGGAATTATTGCCTTTAGGGGCGGTTATGATGATAGATACAGCAGGCATTGACGATATTTCGACAGAACTCGGAAATATGCGTGTACAGAAAACTTTGAGAATTTTGAATAAAACAGACATAGCGGTGCTTGTCGTTGACAGTACCAAGGGCTTGACGGATTATGAAAATGACTTGATAAAGAAATTTAAAAATAAGAATGTGCCGTATATTGTCGCATATAATAAATGCGACCTGAAAAAAATATCCGTCAACGCTGACAATGAAATATGTGTCAGTGCATTGACAGGCGAAAATATCAATGAGCTTAAAGAGCTGATTGCAAAGCAGAACGGCTTTATGGAAGATAAAAAGATAGTGGCACATCTTTTGAATAAAAATGACGTTGTGGTTTTGGTGATTCCGATAGACGAGTCTGCACCAAAGGG
>DBXL01000010.1:4498-8832 GCA_002309275.1 Ruminococcaceae bacterium UBA1213
CTGAAAGAAACGCTGTCATCACTTGGCAAAAAGCCTGCTATGGTGATAACCGACAGTCAGGCTTTTGCAAAAGTCAGCAAAGATACCCCACTTGACATTCCTTTGACATCATTTTCAATTTTAATGGCAAATTATAAAAGTGACTTGAAAACGCTTGTGAAAGGTGTCACGGCGATAGACGGTTTAAAAGACGGTGATAAAGTGCTGATTTCAGAGGGCTGTACACATCACCGCCAGTGCAACGACATAGGCACAGTAAAACTCCCCAGACTTCTCCGGAAATACACAGGAAAATCACTTGAATTTTCATGGACTTCTGGAACGGAGTTTGAGGAGAATTTGACAAAATATCAACTTGTTGTGCATTGCGGGGGCTGTATGCTGAATGAACGTGAAATGAAATACAGACTGAAATGCTCTGTTGACATGAATGTCCCCATGACGAACTACGGCACAGCGATTGCCTACATGAACGGCATTTTAAAAAGAAGTCTTGCACCCTTCCCAGACATTCAAAAATTCATAATGCATAATGCATAATTTTGTGGGGGAAACCTTTTTTGCAAAAAAGGTTATCCCCCACACCCCTTTCCAAAAAAACCGATTTTTATAAACTTACAACATTTGTCGGCTTGCCGTTTAAAAAGTTTCTGATATTATCGGCAACTATCCCCATAAGTCTTTGACGGGTTTCAACAGGTGCCCATGCAATATGCGGTGTCATAATACAGTTTTTTGCCTGCATTAAAATACAGTTTTCTTCCATAGGCTCAACTTTTAAAGTGTCTATACAAGCTCCGCCCAAATGACCGCTTTCCAGTGCATCGAAAAGAGCCTGCTCGGACATTACTCCGCCCCTTGCGGTATTCACAAACAATGCTCCCTTTTTCATTTTTGCAAAACTGTGTGCGTTAAACATATTTTCCGACTGCGGATTCAGCGGACAATGCACGGATATAATATCGCTTTCCGAAAGCACGTTTTCAAAAGTTGTTTGTGTGCCGTAAGGGATATTTTTTTGACTTCTGTTATAGAAAATAACTCTCATTCCGAAAGCGTCTGCAATTTTTGCAACAGCCTGACCGATTGCACCCATGCCGACTATGCCGAAAGTCTTTCCGTAAAGTTCATTCAAAGGATAGACAAACGGTGAAAATGTCGGACTGCGTTTCCACTTTCCGTCATGCACATACTGATTGTATTCAGCGGTTTTATTGAAATGCTCCAAAATCAATGCAAAAGTATGCTGTGCAACGGCATTTGTCGAGTATGAGCCTGCATTACATACCGTTACGCCGACTTTTCGGCAATAGTCAATGTCAATGTTATTGTATCCCGTTGCAAAAAGCCCGATGTATTTGAGTTTCTTTGCAAAACGCATACTGTATTCATTTAAAAGTGTCTTGTTGCATACAACTATATCTGCATCTTCAATCGCCTCTGCAACATCTTCATAAGCAAGAAGTCCGTATTCCGTGACCTCGCCGAACTCTTTCAGCACGTCTGCACTGACAATTTTATCAACAACTGTCTGTGCGTCTGTCAAAACTATTTTCATTCTTATCTCCCTTTCATTGAAAAAATAACACCTATATTATAATAAAAACGGTCTTTAAGTTCAAGTGTCAGACAAAAACTATTTGCAGAATTTATATAAAAATCATGTAACAAAATCCGTAAAAACTATACTTTATATGTAAAGATATATTTTTTGGGGGAGGTCTTGAAGATGTTAAAAAGAAATGTTATGAAAATGATAATTGTATGTGGTGTATTGTTCACAGTGTGGGCATTTTCGGCAGTAAGCGTATCAGCTGAAATCTCAAAAGCGTCTGATATTGCTTCACACAAGGTTGGAGTTGTAGGAAGTTTCAACGGCTGGGAAAATGACATTCCCCTGACAGATGATGACGGTGACGGACTGTATGAGGGGATTGTTACCGTTGATGAAGTCACAGAAGATATGATAATCAACTGGAATATCGATGATGAATGGACAGGCGAAAAATATTTGCAGTTCAAAGTACGTCTTGACGGTGAATGGACAGACAGTTGGGCAAATTATGAACCTATACATGACCGCTGTTGGAACAGCCAGTCAAATGTGCCTGTCAAAGAAGCTGTCGTGGGAAAGTCACTCAAATTCAAAGTTTACTTTGACATAAAAAACGATTCTCCGGCGGCTATAGCAAACAATTATTGGTCTTGTTGGGAAGATTATGGTGACGATTTTAATTATCTGAATGTATATTATGAAATCATCTCGACAGGTGACCTCATTATCCCGAATACAAGCGACTGCACAGAAACCTATTTGTCTGCAACATTTTTAATGATTTTGAGTGCAGGGGCGATATTGTTTTTAACGCAACGTAAATTTTCATAAACTACCTCCTTAAAAAACAGGCTGTACGCTCACATAAAGAGCATACAGCCTGTTTTATCATTGCTCATTGCCAACTGCTAACTGAAAAAAGCGGCTGTGCAGCTCAGGGGGTAAAAAGAAACTGCATAACCGCTTTTAAATGCAGGACTGTAATTATAGTAACATATATTTTCATCGGCAGAGTAGAATAATCTCAACTATTTTTTTGTAAAATATGGTATAAGACGATTTTTTTTGTAAAAAAATACTTGACATTTCGGCGTTATAATGGTACTCTATAAATAGATTAGCACTCTGACATCGAGAGTGCTAACACAGAGAGGTGGCTTTAATGGAACCGACTCAAAGAAAAATGAAAGTCCTTGAAGCAGTTGTGGAAGAATATATTAAAAGCGGAGAGCCTGTCGGCTCAAAGGCTTTGTGTGATGTGCTTGATTTCAGTGTATCCTCTGCAACTGTAAGGAATGATATGGCAGAGCTTGCAAATCTCGGTCTTTTGGAGCAAACCCACACTTCCTCCGGCAGAGTGCCTACTGAACTCGGTTACAGGGTTTATATAGATAAGCTGATGAAACCGTCAGAACTCGGTCAGAGAGAAAAAACCGCTTTAAGTGATACGCTTTATATGAGTGCGAACACGCCCGAAAATCTGCTTGAAACAACGGCAGAAGTGCTTTCACGGATAACGGGCTGTGCAGCGGCGGCAGCGTCGCCCACAGGTGAAAAAGCCGTGATAAAGCGTGTGAAATTCGTGCAGACAGGCGGATATACGGCTATGGCGGTACTTATCACTTCGACAGGCTCGGTAAAAACAAGGCTTTTCAGATGTGATTTTCTCATCACTCAGCATTTTATAGAGATGTTTGAAAAGATGATGAATGAAAAGCTGGAAAATATGCCTGTTACGGCTATCACCCCTGCTTTTATGCAGACTACTGCCGTTTCACTGGGTGAGATGTCCATGATAGTGCCGAATATGCTCGTAGCAGTGCATGATGCTGCAAAAGATGCCGCTGAAACCGGTGTTTTCATCAAGGGACAGACAAATTTACTGACAATGCCGGAACTCGCCTCATCTGACGGAAGGAAAGTGATGGAACTGCTTGGACACTCTTCCGAACTTTCCAAACTGCTTTCCACGGAAAACAGCAGATATGATGTACTGATTGGAAGTGAACTGCATAATCCCGCTCTGACAAATTTAAGCTTTATAGTAACACATTATAAAGCGTCTGAGGAATGTTCGGGTGCATTGGCAGTCGTGGGACCTGTGAGAATGAACTATCCGAAAATTATTGCAACGCTTGAATATGCTGCCGATACGGTCGGAACTCTTTTAAGTGAAATGCTTGGGTTCTGATTTGTCGGTGAAAGGAGATAATAGGCTTGGCTAACGAAGAAGAAGTTAAGACAGAGGAAACCGTTGAAGAAGCAGTCACGGAAACGGAAGCTGATAAACTCAAAAAAGAGCTTGATACACAAAAAGACCAGTTTTTAAGACTTGCTGCGGAATACGACAACTATCGCAAGCGTACAGAAAAAGAGAAGCTTGCAACCTACGACAATGCAACAGCGGCAACTGTTGAAGCATTCCTGCCTGTTGCAGATAACTTTGCACTTGCTATGGCTTCAAATGCAGATATATCAGACGATTTCAGAAAAGGTCTGGATATGATACAAAAACAGCTTGAAAATGCCTTTGAAAAGCTGAATGTGCAGTCCTTTGGAGAGAGAGGGGAAAAATTTGATCCCGAACTCCACAATGCGATTTCCCGTACAGATGACGAGGAACTGGAAGATGACTGCATAGCACTTGTATATCAAAAAGGCTATAAAATAGGTGACAGAATCATTCGTCACGCTATGGTACAAATAACAAATTAGTGTGGAGAGTGGAGAGTTGAGAGTGGAAATAATCCGAACTCAGCCTCTTTTACCGAAACACAAA
>DBXL01000010.1:8872-19159 GCA_002309275.1 Ruminococcaceae bacterium UBA1213
CTCCACTCCCAACACTCCACTCTGTTAAAATTGGAGGTAAATTATTATGGCAAAGACTATTGGTATTGATTTGGGTACAACGAATTCATGTGTAGCAGTATTTGAAGGCGGTGAGCCTGTTGTAATCGCAAATGCGGAGGGTTCAAGAACAACTCCCTCTGTTGTTGCATTTGCAAAGAATGGTGAAAGACTGGTAGGTCAGGTGGCAAAGCGTCAGGCTGTTTCCAACCCCGACCATACGATCGCTTCCATCAAGAGAAAAATGGGTTCTTCCTACAAAGTAACTATCAATGGAAAAGACTATACCCCCCAGGAAATTTCTGCTATGATTCTCGGCAAGCTCAAAAAAGATGCGGAAGCTTATCTGGGTGAAACAGTCACTCAGGCTGTTATTACAGTTCCTGCATACTTCACAGACGCTCAGCGTCAGGCTACCAAAGATGCCGGCAGAATTGCAGGTCTTGATGTAAAGAGAATTATCAACGAGCCTACGGCTGCTGCCCTCTCCTACGGCGTTGACAAGGAAAATGACCAGAAAGTCATGGTTTATGACCTTGGCGGCGGTACTTTCGATGTATCCATTATCGAAATGGGTGACGGCGTTCAGGAAGTTCTTGCAACAGCAGGCAACAATCACCTCGGCGGCGACGACTTCGACCAGAAAATTATTGACTGGCTCGTTCAGAGCTTCAGAAGTGATACAGGCATAGACCTTTCCAATGACAAGACAGCTATGCAGCGTCTGAAAGACGAGGCTGAAAAAGCTAAAATTGAGTTATCGGGCATTACAACTGCCGCTATCAATATTCCGTTCATCACAGCAGACGCAACAGGTCCGAAACATCTTGACTACACTCTTACAAGAGCAAAATTCAATGAACTGACTGCAGACCTCGTTGAAAAAACAATGGGACCTGTTCGTCAGGCTCTCAAAGACTCCGGTCTTTCCATCAGTGAAATAGATAAAGTTCTCATGGTAGGCGGTTCTTCCAGAATCCCCGCTGTACAGGACGCTGTTAAATCCTTTATCGGCAAAGAGCCTTTCAAGGGCATTAACCCCGATGAATGTGTTGCTATCGGTGCTTGTATCCAGGCAGGCGTTCTCTCCGGTGAAAAAGAAGGTCTTTTGCTCCTTGACGTTACTCCCCTTTCTCTCGGCGTTGAAACACAGGGCGGTGTTATGACAAAAATTATAGACAGAAATACCACTATCCCCACAAAGAAAAGTCAGATTTTCTCCACTGCCGTTGACAATCAGACGCAGGTTGAAGTCAACGTTCTCCAGGGTGAGCGTGAGTTTGCAAGAGATAACAAACAGCTTGGTTTGTTCAAGCTTGACGGTATTCTTCCTGCAATGCGTGGTGTTCCGCAGATTGAAGTCACTTTTGATATAGATGCCAACGGTATCGTTAATGTATCTGCCAAAGACCTCGGTACAGGCAAAGAACAGCACATCACTATCACTTCCAACACCAACATGAGTAAAGATGACATTGAAAAGGCTATCCGTGATGCAGAGCAGTATGCAGCAGAGGATAAAAAACGCCGTGAGGAAGTTGACAAAAGAAATGATGCCGAAAACCTCGTTTATGCCGTTGAAAAGCTCATTTCCGAAAACGGTGACCATATTTCTGCCGAAGATAAAGACGAACTCCAGAAGAAAGTTGCTGATGTAAAATCTGCTCTTGCACAGAACAACATTGACAACATTCAGGCTGCCAAGGATGACCTTCAGAAGAAAATGTATTCCGTATCTGAAAAACTCTATCAGGATGCAGCTGCACAGGGTGCTGCTCAGCAGCAGGCTCCCCAGAGTGACAACGGTGTTTATGATGCCGACTTTAAAGACGTTGAATAATTAGCAGTTCTTTATTGATAAAACGGGAAAGCCTGTGCATTTATCGGGTTTTCCCTTTTTTCAAATTTATTCTTGCAAATTCTTCAATAATGTATTATCATTGTAACTGACTGAAAAAATAATTATTTATGCATTATGAATTATGCATTATAGAGTTTTGGGGGAATTGATATGGCAGATAAAAGGGATTATTATGAAGTGCTCGGAGTAGAGAAAGGCGTGTCTGATGACGAACTCAAAAAGGCGTTCAGACAGCAGGCGAAAAAATATCACCCCGACCTGCACCCTAATGATAAAGAAGCAGAAAGTAAATTCAAAGAAGTAAATGAGGCTTATGAAGTTCTCTCCGATAAAGAGAAGCGTGCCAGATATGACAGATTCGGCTTTGCGGGAGTCGATCCGAATTACGGCGCAGGCTCCACAGCCTACGGCGGCGGAAATCCGTTTGCACAGGATATAGACCTGAATGATATTTTCAACAGCTTTTTCGGCGGATTCGGCGGCAGCTCTGCACGAAACAGGAATGCTCCGAGAAGAGGCTCTGATGTTGAAACATCGATTTCCATCACATTCGAGGAAGCGGCAAAGGGCTGTAAAAAAGAGATACAGTATGATATTGTTGATACCTGTAAGGAATGCAACGGCACGGGTGCGGAAAAAGGTACAGACCTTAAAACCTGCCCTGTCTGCAACGGAAAGGGACAGGCTACTGTCAATAAACGAACTCCTTTCGGAGTGGTACAGACAACCCAGACTTGTGAAAAATGTCGTGGCAAGGGAAAAATTATTGAAAAGCCCTGCAAGAAATGCTCCGGTGCGGGCAGAACCAAAATTACCAAAACGGTTACTGTCACCGTTCCGGCAGGTATCGGCAATGAACAGATACTTAATATCAGCGGTCACGGCAACTGTGGCTATAACGGAGGACCTGCCGGCGACCTTCATGTATATATCAACGTTAAAAGACACGATATATTTGAACGAAAAGGCGATGATGTATGGTGCGAGATTCCCCTTACATTCACACAGGCGGCTCTTGGTCATGAAGTTATCGTGCCTACACTTGACGGTAAAGTCAGCTATAACGTTCATGCAGGCACTCAGCCCGGTGACGTTTTCAAACTCAAGGGTAAGGGCATACAGCACCTGAATTCAAAGGGCAGGGGCGACCAGTATGTAAAAGTTACCATTGAAGTTCCCCGCAATCTCAACAACGAACAGAAAAAGGCTTTACAGAATTTTGACTCTCTCTGTCAGTCCGCCAACTATCAGAAAAGTACAAGTTTCTTTGAAAAAGTCAAAAAACTCTTCAACTGAATTCCAAGGGATAGAGCATAAAAGGCTTTATCCCTTTTTTACGGCATTTTTTTAACAATTTCGACATAAAATCTTGATAATTCAGAAAATATTTGTTATAATTATGTGCAATGAATCCGATACTCTCCCAAAAAAGAAAGGTGATATATTTTGAGCGAAAAGAAAAAAGATGACGAAAAAATCAAGAAAACTTCCAAAAAATCCAAATCTGTTCCCCTGCTTGCCTCACAGCCTGATTTTCCCTATCTCAACAGGGAACTCAGCTGGCTGGACTTCAACAGCCGTGTACTTGAGGAGGCTTTTGAAAAAGAAAATCCCGTGATGGAAAGAGTGAAATTTCTCTCTATCACGGAATCCAATTTAGATGAATTTTTCATGGTGAGAGTGGCGGGAGTGATGGATAAAATGCACTCAAAGGCTGATGACAAAGACGCTTCCGGCATGACCTCTGCACAGCTTTTTCCCGAACTCACCGCTAAAATACACCGCTTTGTCAAAAAGCAGTATTCCTGTCTGCACCGCTCCATTATACCTGCACTTAAAAAATGCAGACTCCGTTTTCTGAAAATCAAAGAACTCAACAAGATACAGAAACAGACTACTGACGAGTATTTTGACAAATTCCTTTTCCCTGTTCTCACACCGCTGGCGGTGGATACTTCAAGACCGTTTCCCCTGCTTGCCAACAGAAGTCTTAATATCGCTGTAAGGCTCGTGAACAATAACGGTGAAGATATTTTTGCAGTGGTGCAGGTACCCTCCATACTTGACAGATTCATTGAAGTTCCCTCCGAAAACGGCAGGGCGTTTGTCATGCTTGAAGATATTATTATCAGCAGACTTTCCGACCTTTTTGAGCTTTATGAAATACAGGCGTGCTGTCCTTTCAGAATCACAAGGGATTCCGACCTTGACATTGATGAAGATGCAGACGACCTCCTTGTTGAAATCGAACAGTCCCTTAAAAAGCGTCAGCGTGGCGACCCCGTGAGAATAGAAATCATTTCAAAATGTGATGAGGCTCTGAAAAAATTCCTGATAGATATGCTCAAAATCGACTATGAGATAATGCATGAAGTGTCAGGACCTCTTGACCTGACTTTTCTGAATAAATTTGCCAATATCAAAAATATCCCTGATGAATTCAAATTCAAGCCTATCACGCCTGTCAATCCCCCGGCGGATTTCTTCGGCTATGATGATATGTTTGCGGCTATCCGTGAAAAAGACAGAATGGTTCATCACCCCTACGAAAGCTTTGAGTCCGTCATTAAATTCGTCAATCAGGCGGCAAATGATAAAGACGTGCTTGCAATCAAACAAACTCTTTACCGTGTCAGCGGAAATTCCCCGATAGTCGCCGCACTTATCAAAGCCGCCGAAAACGGCAAACAAGTTACTGTTTTAGTCGAACTGAAAGCACGCTTTGATGAAGAAAACAATATCGGCTGGGCAAAAAAACTTGAAAAGGCGGGCTGTCATGTCATATACGGTCTGGCAGGCTTGAAAACTCACTGTAAAATTCTCCTTGTGGTCAGACGTGAACAGGACGGTATCAGACGTTATCTGCACATGGGTACAGGTAACTACAATGACATTACTGCACGTTTCTATACCGATATTGGAATGTTTACCTGTAATGAAAAATTCGGTGAAGATGCCTCTTCCCTTTTCAATGTCATTACAGGCTATTCCACCCCACCTGTCTATAACAAAATGAAAGTTGCCCCCACAGGCTTGCGTTCTTTCTTTGAAAACATGATAAAACGTGAAACCGAAAATGCACAAAAAGGTCTGCCTTCAGGCATTACTGCGAAAATCAATTCCCTTGTTGATCCTGACATTATCAGCCTGCTTTATAAAGCTTCCAAGGCAGGTGTTAAAATCACTTTGATAGTTCGTGGAATATGCTGTTTAGTCCCCGATATAAAGGGTATCAGTGAAAATATCACCGTTCACAGCATTGTCGGACAGCTCCTTGAACACAGCCGTATTTTTATTTTTGAAAACGGCGGTCAGCCTGAAATATATATGGGCTCTGCCGACTGGATGCAGAGAAATCTGGATAAGCGTGTAGAACTTGTATTCCCCATAGAATCCCCCGATTTGATAGAGCGTTCTTTCAAAATCATTGACACCATGAAAAAAGACGTTCTCAATACAAGAATACAAAAATCCGATACCACTTATGAACTGCTTGACAGGCGTGGAAAAAAAGTGCATAACTCTCAGCGTGAATTTTCCGACATGGCTAAAAAAGCCCTCTCCGAAAAAATAACGACTGTCAACGAGGAAAGACAATTTATTCCGCTTACAAGCGATAGCTTTGAAAAAAATTATGATGAAAATTTATGACAGTTTTTTTCAATATTCCCTTGTAAATTTATTGAAAATAGTGTAAAATTGTCATTAGATATATTACAGTAAAGGAGTGCGTACAAATTGAAAAGAGTTGGAATACTTACAAGCGGCGGTGACTGTCAGGGCTTGAACTCTGCCATAAGAGGTCTTGCAAAGGGCTTGTATGAGCATTACGGCAATAACGTGGAAATTTACGGCATTGTTGACGGTTACAGAGGTCTTATTGAGGGTGAGTATCGTCTGATGAAGCCTGAAGATTTTTCAGGTATTCTTACAATAGGCGGCACGATTCTCGGCACGTCAAGACAGCCTTTTAAACTTATGCGTGTCATTGATGACGAAACAAGCGTTGATAAAGTTGCCGAAATGAAAAAACACTACAATGAAATGAAACTGGATTGTCTTGTAGTGCTTGGCGGAAACGGTACTCATAAGAGTGCCAATATGCTTTCGGAAGAAGGCTTGAATGTTGTCAGTATGCCGAAAACCATTGACAATGATATTTGGGGTACAGATGTAACATTCGGCTTCCAGAGTGCCGTTGACATTGCTACAAACGTTATCGACTGCATACACACCACTGCTACTTCTCATGGTCGTGTATTCATCGTTGAATGCATGGGACATAAAGCAGGCTGGCTCACTCTCTATGCAGGCATTGCAGGCGGTGCAGATGTCATTCTTATCCCTGAGATTCCCTATAAAATAAAGAATGTTATCAACTGTATCAAGAAGCGTACAAAAGATGGCAAATCATTCTCTATTCTTGCAGTGGCAGAGGGTGCTATTGAAGAAGATGTTGCCAAGCTCCCCAAGAAAAAAAGAAAAGAAGCGATTGCCAATCTTATGTATCCGTCAATTTCATATAAAATTGCCCATGAAATCGAGGAGGCTACCGGTCAGGAAACTCGTGTAACCGTTCCGGGACACTTTCAGAGAGGTGGCAGTCCCGACGCTTACGACAGATTTATTACAACACGTTTTGGTGCAGCCGCTGCACAGTTCATTATTGAGGGCAAATACGGCTATATGACAGGCATGGTCAATGGTGAAATTGTTCCCGTACCGCTGAAAGAGGTGGCAGGAAAACTCAAAGAAGTACCTGTTGACAGTCCTGTTATCAAGTCTGCAAAAAGTATCGGCATCAGCTTTGGCGATGAATAAAAATGCAACGGAGAGTGAAACTTTTCACTCCCCGTTTTTTTACTGCTTATAAAATTTGGTCTGGTCTATGAGGTCATTCAGTTCATTAATTGCGGCATTGTTATTCAATGCTTCTTCACTGAAATCGTCCAGTTTTGTCAGCTCCAGCAAAAGCATATCCAACTTACTGATAATATTTTCATTGGCTTCCACTATCTTTTTGACATACTTGATATGCTCGGTGTATATTTTAAGCCTTTCCTGCCTTGCCGATAACGACATATTACCATTTCCGTCTGATACCCTGAAATAGTCCTTTGTATCAAATATATTTATCCTTTTTACCATCGTTTTGACGTTGGCATAAAATCTTGTTGCCGCATCTTCAATGATATTTTTGAATCTCTTGTATGTCATTTCATGCGGTTTAAAATGGCTTGTCAGTATATCGTTCAGTTTTTGCAGGCGTGTCTGTATCTGCTCGATATGCTCCTTTGTGACCTCTATCTCACTTCTAAAAACAGGATTTTCCGCACTCTCATTCAACACTTCAAGATACTTATTCTTACGCCTTATTTCAGGCGGTTCTTCCTGCTTTTCAGGTTCTTCTTTAGGCTTCCATGCAAACCAGTTCTTCAGCGTATCCATGAAAGATTGTTTTTTCTGTTCGGGCAGGGCAAGATTTTCTTCTCTGATTTCTCTGTCCGTGTCCATGAGTTCTTCTTCGGGACTTTCTGTGCGGGTAATGTCTATAATATCCTTTATCTCGTCAATGGATATATTATTTGCCTGCCGTGCAGGTGACGAACCATTATTCTCTATGGATTTTCCCCTCTTTTTACTCGTGAAAAATCCATGAAACTCCAACTCCCTGCCTGACGGTTCAAGCGGTCTTTCAAGCCACTTTTCCGCAAAATTCCGTGTATCTGTCACTATGTCATTCTTGTTGACAGATGTACTTCCACGGCTGTTTGAAAAATCCGCCCAAAGCCCTGTCTGCAGGAGAACCGTTTTCCTTTCCTGCATTTTGGCACTGTCCCAGTTAAAAGAGCTTTCCGCAAGGTCTATCATTTCATAGTAATAATTGTAAAATTCGTTGTGCCATGACAGCCAGAAAGAACGGTATTCAGGGTAATTCTTTGTTATGTTCATCGGTTTTTCAAGAACCGACTTCATGTAACGGTTCCATACTTCACGCAGTTCCGCTGTTGACATCTGATGATAGGCACATAAATTGATAAAACTGTAAAAGTCAAGGATACATTCATAGCCCTTTCCCATAAGACTGTATAAATTTTCTCTGATGTCCTCTTCCCAGGGCTTGTTATATTTTTTTATCGTGTCCTTCAGATTCAGCCAGCACGACAACGGCAATTTCTTCAATTCATACAAAACAGAACCCTCTTCACCGTCATCATATGCTGTATCTATATCTATCGAATTTTTCAGTATATTTGCCGTTATAATATACTTGTCTTTCAAAGGATGCCTTTCCGCACTTACGTCATACCCGCAAAATCTGAAATTCATGCTTTCAGGTATGATATACCCCGTTGCCCATGCAATTTCACTGACAACTTCCTGTGCAGACTTCTTTTTGGAGTATATCAGTTTTCTGTAACTCATCATGACAAGCGTGAATAATCCCCATTTATTTTCGTCTATATAGTCAAAACGTTTCTTATATTCATCTTTATCAAGCACTCTCCATATATTGAATGCCATTGCAAGCTTGAATTTATTGGAAACATTCCCGTTTTCATCAACATCAATGTTTTTCTCAGGCACACTTCCACCCCCCCCTTTTTCAATGTGCAATGTGCAATGTGCAATGTGCAATTATTTATGGTCAACCGCAATCATTGTTATTCTACAGAAACTATATTATAACATTCCTCAGCAGAAAGCAAGTCTGATTTTATAATAGTCTGCCTTTCTTCCTCGGTGATGTCATCTGTATAGATAACACGCCTTTTCAGATTGGAAATGGTTTTTTCATATACAGTTCTTGCGGTTCTGCCGTTGGAGTAATACTCCATTTTTGTCATTTTCTCGAATATCGGCAAGTAATACTCTTTTATATCTTCCGCTATTTTATATCCGCCCTTTTTGCAGAACAATGCAAATATATCATACATTTCTTCAGGCGTATAGTCCCTGAAATGCACTTCCTCTATTCTGGAACGCATTCCGCTGTTGGATTTATACAACCCCTGCATATCTTTCTGATAGCCTGCAAAAATGATACAGCATTTACTTCTGTGTTCGGGTTCGTCCATGAATGCTATGATTTGTTCGAGTGCATCTTTTTTAAATTCCGCACCGCTTCTGTCGTCAGCATAAGACAAACTATATGCTTCATCTATGAAAAGCACTCCGTTTATGGATTTCTTTAAAAGTTCATAAGTTTTTCCGCTTGTCTGTCCGACATACTCTCCGACCAAATCTTTCGCCGTACATGAAAAGAAATTATTTGTTTTTACAATACCCAATTCACGCAAACATTCACCAAATAATTTTGCACTCGTGGATTTGCCTGTACCGGGATTGCCTACAAAGAAATAATATCCCGGCGTAATGCCGTAAGTCGTGCGACCGCTCTTCTTTGCATACAGAATTTCCTCCTGTTTACGCAAAATAACTTCCTTTAAATCCGACATTCCTATCTGTTCATTAAGGCTCTGCATAATATCGTCAAATGTTCTCGGGTTTATCTGGTCTTTAATGAGTTCCAGCTGGTCTTTTGGTATATCGTCTTTTGTATATTGGTATTTGTCAACGTCTGCCCCTGCACGACTGACACGTCTTAACAACAGTTTTTTCATGTCAATCACTAATTTCTTGACATCGCCTGCATTGCCGAAGTCGTCGCCCCTTGTATTATACTTATATTCCATCAGCAATTCAATTAAGCGGTGTGCTTCATCTGTAATTGTCCTGCCCTGCTGTTTTATAGTCAGGTCAAATATTTTTGTCAACTGTTCGGGCGTGTAATCCGGAAATTCCACGATTCTTACACGTCTTGACAAGCCTGCATTCAGTTTCAAAAAGTCCTCTACCCTGTTCGAGTACATTCCGAATATCATTTTGAAATCCTTTGCATTTTCGGTCATTTTCGTCATCATGGCACCGACGATTTCAGCAGAATAGGCACTGTCCGCTATCTGATACGCTTCATCTATGTATAATACGGAATTGTGGTCAATAGCTTCCTGTATTTTCTTGGCAACTTTCTCTTTAGAGTCGCCTACATGACTGCCTATCAAATCAGACGCATCTACAAAGAGCGTTTCTTTTCCGCCTAAAACTCCCATGACGTGATAAAATCTGCCTATCATTTTACCGACAGTTGTTTTGCCTGTTCCGGGATTGCCTGAAAAAATATAGTGGTCTGCATAAAAATCAGGCTTCACTCCCCTACGTTTACAATCCTCTTCATCAAGAATTTCAAGCCGTACATTTTCAAACAGTTCTTTCACGAATTCCATGCCGATATAATTATCTATCTCGGCATAAATTTCATCTATCGAAGATACTCCATGCTTATCGAAATACTTTTCATAACTGCCGAAGTCCTCTTTTAAAATAAGCCTTTCATCGTCATCACG
>DBXL01000010.1:19259-20095 GCA_002309275.1 Ruminococcaceae bacterium UBA1213
TCCAAATCAAGTGTTTCATCAATTTTATAGCCCTCTTTTTCGCAATTTGAAACAAAAATGCTTTTCAGCAAATCGGGCTTGTAATCTTCTATTGTCAGAATATTCGCCTTACTGAAACGGCTTGACAAGCCTGCATTCATTTTCAAAAGCTCGTCCATAGGTTCGGGATAGCCTGCCATTATCATGCAGAATCTGTACTGCTTGGGATTTGTCATAATGGCAACTAATTCATCAATCGCCTGTTTGGGATAATTATTTTCTTCACTGCCGTCAAGCAGAGAATATGCGTCATCTATGAATAAAACGCCCTCCTGTGCAGACATGACAGCCTCTCTTGTCTTACCCGTTGTACCGCCGACATATCTGTCTATTAAATCATCTCTTGTAGCCTCGACAGTCAAGCCTTTTTTCAGAATGCCGTTTTCATAGAATATCTGACCGATAAGTCTTGCAACAGTCGTTTTGCCGACTCCGGGATTTCCCTTTATGACAAAATGCGGTACAGGGTAATTGAATTCTATATTGTCCTCCGGTGTATTGATACGCTCACTTGCACATATCAATTTCTTTTCATTTTTTCTTTTCGGTCTTTCGGCTAATGCACGGGATTTTTTCTGCTTGTAGTCTTTGACAATTTCCTGTATTCTCTTGGCAACGCTTTCCCAGCCCTTTGTATTCATGAGAATTTCCATCGGATCGCCTGAGTCCGCTTTGAAACGGCTGTATATTTTCTTTATGACGCTTTCATCAAACGGCACTGTGTCACCGTCATAATTACGCATATAATAGGCAATATTCTCATAAACAGAGCTTAAATAACCTGCACGGTTTTCCTC
>DBXL01000010.1:20162-36470 GCA_002309275.1 Ruminococcaceae bacterium UBA1213
CCATTGTCGCCTACAATACGCAAATATTCAAGCATATAGCGGAATTCGTCTTGATTCGGTAAGCCCACATATATTGTACAGCTTCTGTTTATCGTTTTATTCTCATTGAAAAATCTGTTTCTGAAAACATCTCCGCTTTGCAGTTTATCGAACATTCCCGAAATGGAATCCGCATTCATCTGCGGTGCAAGGAATATACAGATATTTTCATTTCCGTTAAGTGTGTATTCGTCCCACAGGTGCGACAGCAATTCGGAATACTGCTGCTGCGGTGCAGAATTGTCCGTGACGAAATCCTGAAAGAATGTGAATACAACGGCTGTTTTCACGCTTGAATCCTTCATCATTTTCTTGGCATCATCCAAAAATTCCGCAGGCGTTATTTTCGGCTGTTTATACACCATTTTGCCATTATCCTGCGTTTTGGCATTTTCCGATGTTTTCTGTGCATCTTCTTTTATTTCCTGTTTCTGTTCTTCATTCTGCCTTGCCTTTGGACTCAATATTCTTCTTTTGGGCTTTTCTCCGCTCTGAACATCTGCATTTTGTCTTTTATTCCTGTTTATCGCCAGAACCGCACTTTCATCATCAAGCACATATTTTCCTGTATTTTTCGCACCCGAATAAAACACGATTTTTTGATAACCCAGACTTTTCAAGTATGCATTCAGATAGGGACGGAAATTATTTTTCTGCAGGTCAGGCGATATGAACATATCATCTAAATTTCCGTATATCAAGAATATTTTATTCAAATTCGGTCTTTCAAGTATCGAACTCATTTTTTACTCCATTTTCAATTTCTGTTTGGTTTCGGTATCTGCCGAAAGCTTGTTTTTTGTTTCAGCCTTACATTTTATGTCAACGCTTGCATATGGATTGCTTCCCTTGACGACATTCTCAATGCATTCTCTGTAATATGCCTTTCTTTCCTCGTTGGCTTCATCACCTTTTATCTGCTTCAAGTCAACCTTTGTCTGAATGTCACCATTCTGCATGACTTCGGGAGCAAGCGTTACAATCAATTCTTCACCTGTCGATTCGTTGGCAAGTCCTATATGAAGGGCTTTATCGTGACTGTCGTTTTCATAGGCATAGCCATTAAAAGTGAAGTTATGCTCCTCAAAGAAATCAATAATTTCCTCGCTCATATTCTGACGGGAAAAAGCATTGTTCATATTGACAATGCCTTTATTGATACACTGTGATGACTGCGGATAGAGGTCATTATTCAAAAAGTCAATGCACTCTTTGAGCTGCTGTGCAGAAAGTTTATCGGCATTTTCCGCCCTCAATGCACTGTGAATTTCATTTATCTTATTCAAAATATAATCATAGCGTGTCTGACCTTTTGCATTTTTATCTGTATAATCGGATATTTTCACGCCCACTATATCTTCTGAAAAAGGCTTTCCGGCAGCTTTTTCGGCATACTCTTTCACTTCCTTAGTGATAGTGCCCTGTGCCTCGATAAAGCATTTGACTTCCTCTGACAAGACAAGTGCCAAGTGATAATAATTTTCCCATTCCTGCTTTTTAGCGTCTGCCTCAAATATTTCATCAAGCGTATTCACAGCAACGTCTTTTGAGCTTGCCAACGCACTTTCATATCTGCCTTTATTATACAAGTCGATAGCCTGATTGAGTTCATTTGTCAATGAAACAATCTGACGGGAAGAATATTTTTCTCCCTCAAAATCGTCTTTCAAAGATTTTAATAATGCCTGTGCTTCTTCGATATATGCCTTTGCAATTTCCTTTGCCTTTTCATCTTTAGCTTGAATATCAGCTTTCAGCTGTTCCAATTCACTCATATAGCCTGCATACTTTTCATTGATATTCGCTGTAACATTTGCCATTGTTTCGGCAATATTTTTCTTGTAGCCGTTGTTGAAGTCATTCTGGGCTTTATAGATATTCTGCAGGGACTGCACACGGGATTCTTTCAGCTTTTTGAGATACTCCTGATAGGCTGCTATATCATTTTGTTCTGCAATTTTCTGAAGCTCTTCTCTCTGCATACTCAATTCATTCATCATGCTGTCAAAAGCCTGTGCATTGAGCTGGGATTGTGCATTCATGCTGTTATACATTTCATTTTTAAAACTGCCTATTCTGTTTTCAACACCGCTTGTATTTATCTGCGGTCTTTGAATGGGCTGTGCCGGGGGAATTGTTCTTGCAGGCTCATTATAACCCTGATAGTATCCCTGCTGTGTCTGCACGTTATTCTGTATTCTCTGATTTTGCTGTTGATAGTAATTATTTCTGTTAGCCTGCTGATTTCTGTTATTGATAGCCCTTGCCACGCCAACTGCCGCATAAGCAACTCCCGCAACTGCCAGACCTCCCAAAACTAACGGCAGTCCTCCAAACAACAACGGTAATACGATTAATCCGCTTGACTCTCCACTCATAGCATTTTTTCTCCTTTCAAAAAATCATAATTTTCTTTTCATATTTTCCAAGTCCTTTGCAGTATCACTGAAAGACTTGTTGGTATTCAGTTTCAATGCATTTATATCCGATGTATAATTGATAATTCCGCTTTCCTCGTCACACTGCAGGACTTCACATATATGGCGGCATATATCACGGGAATATATTTCCTGTTCTGCACCGTTATAGTCTATATGAACAATAATTCTGTTCTCGACATTTGACTTATTCTCAACGGGT
Source organism: Ruminococcaceae bacterium UBA1213 (assembly GCA_002309275.1). Lineage (GTDB taxonomy): Bacteria > Bacillota > Clostridia > Oscillospirales > Acutalibacteraceae > UBA1213. Next base: position 22,842 of record DBXL01000010.1, read on the forward strand.
ACAAGATACACATATATCCTGTTTTCAGAGGCATTCTCAAATACAAGCTTTAACCATTCTCTTGTATCTTCCGTAACTTCCTCACCGTTGAATGTGATTTTGATATAATCCTGAAAATTTTTTGAAGAAAGCACTTCTTTTGTCGCCTGACGATAGCCCGTCATATCTTCATGCCAATCTAAATTTATCTCGTCTGACAAAAAGTCTATGATACTTTCTCCCCATTCCGCTCGCTGACAGGATGCCGTATATCTCAGTTTATACACGTTATGCAATTCTTCAAGCTTTTTATCTATCTTTTCAACTTCCTTGATATACTCTTTCAATTCATCTGTATTGGCACTATCGGGCTTTTTCAAATATTCCTCTTTGCCTGTTTTTTGAATTTCCGCTGCCATTTTCCTGTATTTATTCATGCCCTGCACGAGTTCTGCAAATTCTCCCCTTGTCCAATAATTGATTTCGATAAGGTGCTTTTTACGCAACTCTGCATTTTTACCGCTTTTTTCTGAAATGTACTCTTCCCAGTCGTCAAGCTCCTGCTGAACCTTTGCCGCAAGGTAATTCAATTTCATAATAAACAGGTCATACTGTCCGTCCCATTCTTCCAGCTTATCATCTATGTTATAGCCAAGCCTTTCCAAGCCCGATTTTGCAGAAATTGCCACTGCCGTTGCCGCCTCAAACAAGCCCGCTTTATATAACTGCTGACCGTCTTTTATGGCATTATAAAAAATTTGCAGTCTTTTCGGCATGAATTTTTCATGCGGTTTTTTCTCTATTTCATGAAACTCGCCTGTCGCATTTAAAAGATAATCCCTTGCCTCCCGACTGCTTCCCTCGTCACGCCTTGACAAGTCATCTCTTACGGCTTGAACGGCTTGTTCAAATTCCTGTGTTTTTCGTGCAAGTGCCTCTTCACTGCGTCTGACATCTTCCAGAAGCCGTCTGTAATCTGCATTCATATCCGCAATTTCGTTCTGCACGTCACGGTCAAGACCTCTCTGATAGTCCCTTAAAAGCCTTTCATACTCTTTTTTCGACTTCTCGTCATGCTCTCGGACTGCCCTTTTCATGTCCTCCTGATAGTTTTTGATAGCCTGTTTATTTTTATCCGCCATTTTTTTACGCTCTGTTTCAGCCTGTTTATTCTGCTGACGGAGCTGTTTTTGAAGGGCATCTATCTCTCTTTCCAACTGTTTAACCTTGTCAACTGCCATTTCAAGAACCCTCTATTTCCATTGTTTTCTTTTGCTGAGCCTGAATGAAAAGGGCTATCTGCTTTTCGGCTTCATCAAGCTTTTGCTGTATCTCTTTGAAAATCTCCTCAACGGGCTTTACATCTTTATTTTGATAATACTCCAATACCCTTTTATCAATTTCAAGCTGAGTTTTACATTCCTCAAGCTGAACTTCTGCCTGTTTATAGTCCTTTTTCAATTCTTCTTCAATCTTCTGTATTTTTTCATCTTTAACAGGATTTTGAACAACAGGCTGTTCCTCCTGAATAACACGCTTTTCTTCCTGAATAACGGGTTTTTCTTCCTGAATAACAGGCTGTTCAATCTGAGCATTATCCGCATATTCCAATTTCAAAATATATTTATTTTCTGACGGCACTAATTCCAATCCCATGAATGTTTCATCAAACGGATAGGTATTTTCAACCTGCTTTGTAGAACTCCTTACAATCGCAATTTCCTTTCCCGAAATTCCGCCCGACAGTGCAGGTACCGCTTTCATCACCCTGTCAACAGATATTGGTCTTATCGTCAGAACTTCACCGTCAATGCTTTCCGACATATTGAAATTTCCATAAACTTTCACTCTGCCCGTATCACTGTGAATCTGAGTGGCATAATTCTCTATTTCACCTTCATTGAGCTGTACAGCAAGCGTTGCACTCCCTGCCACGAGTTCTTTTAATATATTGATTCTTAGGGTATCCCTTACAAATAACTCTGTTTCAAAAATCACTGACTTCTCCCCCTGACTTTTCCTTGACTTTCTGCCACACTTTCAAAACATTCTCTGACGGTACGCCTATCAAAACCGCCTTGTCAAGCGTGAATTTTATTTCCGCACGTCTTTTCTTTTCAGAATAATACTCCTGTCCGATATTTTTATACCTGTCGGAAAGATAGTGCAGACGCTGATTTGACGAGCCTATATATGCCCTGCCGTCATCAAGTTCTTTTATATATCTGCCGTCAATAAGTATATCCGTTACACTCAATAAATTTTGCGTGTCAGCATTTTTTTGCAATTCCTCAAGAGTAAATCCCGAATATATGATAACTCCCGTATCTCTGACGCTCTTTAAAAGAGTTATCAGTTCAAAAAGTGCCTCCGCCTGTAAAAAAGGCTCTCCACCGCTGATGGTGATACCCTCTGTATCGCTCATTAAAATTTCTTGTGCAAGGTCTTTCACACTCATTTCTGTGTATGCACCGTTTTTTGTATTCTCCGCAAGACACCCCTCACACGCAAAACAGCACCCGTGAACCCATATAACAAAACGCCTGTAAGGTCCAAGCAGGTCTGTATTTTTTTCTGTATGCGATATTAAAATTTTGGTGTCCTGCGACATTCTCTTATACAAATTCATTCACCCCAAATCAAGAAAGAGTGAAAAGCGGATTTTTGAAAAAACTCCACTCTCCACTCTCCAAACTCCACTCTTTTTTTACTCTACATCTACACCGTATGCACGGCAAAGAGCTTCCAGTCCTCCACGATAGCCCGCTGCAACGGCATTGAATCTCCACTGACCGTTTCTCTTATATATCTCGCATACCACAAGAGCCGTTTCTATGGAAAATTCTTCTTCCAAATCAAATTGAAGAATCGTTTCGCCGTCGGGGGCATCGGGGTAGTCAAGTACCGCAAAGCGTACATACGCATTTGATACCTGTCCGAAATTCTGATGACGTATATCTGCTTCATGTATCGTAACAGTGATAGCAATTTTTTCAATTTCAGGCGGGAGTCTTGTGAAGTCAATATATATCTGTTCATCATCTCCGCCGTCACTGTTTCCGCCTGTGAGGTCGTCGCCCATAGATTTCACTGCACCGTTGCGGGCTTCAAGATTATTATAAAATACAAAGTCTTCATCACGCAACACTCTGCCGTTTGCACCCAGCAGAAATGCAGATGCATCAAGGTCAAAGTCATATCCGCCGTCATATTTATTGGAGTCCCAGCCCAGACCTACAAGAGCATATTGGATAGAATTACCCAAACCTACTCTTTGTCCTTTTTGAAGACTAACTGCCATGATAAAATACCTCCGCTTTTTTTAAACATTCACGCCGTATGCATTGCAAAGGGCTTCCAGTCCTCCACGATAGCCTGCCGCAACGGCATTGAATTTCCATTCGCCGTTCTTTTTGTATATCTCGCACACTACAAGTGCCGTTTCAACAGAGAATTCTTCCTCCAAATCAAACTGGAGAATCGTTTCACCGTCAGAAGCTTCGGGAGAATCAAGCTTTGCCACTCTCACATAAGCATTTGATACCTGTCCGAAATTCTGATGACGCACATCTGCCTCATGTATGGTTACGGTAACAGCAATTTTTTCTATCTCAGGCGGCATTTTGGTGAAGTCAATATATATCTGTTCATCATCTCCGCCGTCACTGTTTCCACCCGTGGTATCATCACCCATTGAACGAACTGCACCATCACGGGCTTCAAGATTATTATAAAATACAAAATCTTCATCACGGAGAACTTTTCCATTTGCACCTAAAAGAAATGCAGACGCATCAAGATCAAAATCGTATCCGCCGTCATATCTGTTGGAATCCCAGCCCAAGCCTATCAAAGCATACTGCATGGAATTGCCAAGACCAACTCTCTGTCCCTTTTGAAGATTAACTGCCATCGTTCAAAGCCTCCTTTATACGTTTACGCCGTAAGCGTTGCACAATGCTGCCAGACCGCCTCTGTATCCTGCTGCAAGGGCATTGAATTTCCACTCACCGCTCTTTTTATATATCTCACATACTACAAGTGATGTTTCAATAGAGAATTCTTCTTCCAGGTCAAACTGTATCATGGTTTCGCCCTGACTGTCAAATTCACTGTCGATTTTAAGCACTCTTACATAAGCATTGGAAACCTGTCCGAAATTCTGACGGCGTGCCTCTGCTTCATGTATCGTTACAGTGATAGCAATTTTCTCTATTTCAGGGGGAAGTTTGGTGAAGTCAATGAAAATCTGCTCGTCATCGCCCTCTGCACTGCCGCCGCCTGTGGTATCGTCACCCATAGATTTTACCGCTTCATTTCTTGATACGGGGTTATTATAGAATATAAAATCTTCATCTCTTGCAACCTTGCCGTCTGCACCAAGAAGGAATGCAGAAACATCAAGGTCAAAATCATATCCGCCGTCATATCTGTTGGAATCCCAGCCCAAGCCTATCAATGCCATAGTCATGCCTTTGTCAAGAGAAACTCTCTGTCCTTTTTGAAGATTAACTGCCATAGTAAAAACTCCTTTTCTATAAAAATTGCTAATTGCTAACTGCTCATTGCTAATTGTAATTATCTCCAGACGTTTTTGGGAAGTCCATAGCGTTCTGCAAGGTCGTCAACCGCCCATATATTCATCGGCTGACCGATAGCATTGAATTTCCACTCGCCGTCTTTTCTGTAAAGCTCGCCGAATACCATTGCACACTTACCGTTATAGTCCTCTGAAGAAAGATTGTATATGCAGAGTTCTTTATTGGTATCAGCGTCAACGATACGGATAAATGCATTGTTTATCATGCCGAAATGCTGATTGCGTTCATTTGCCTGATATATGCTTACAACGAAAACGATTCTGTCATATTCCATAGGAAGCCTTGAAAGCTCTACCATGATTTGCTCATCATCACCTTGACCGCCGCCTGTAAGGTTATCGCCTCTGTGAATTACACAGCCTGTCGGGTGATTGAGGTTATTGAAGAATACAACATCCTGTCTTTGTGTAATCCTGCCCTTCTGGAGAACAAATGCCATAGCGTCACAGTCAAAATCCTGCACACTTCTGCCGCCGAAGAGTCTGCCGAATCCACTGGGCTTCTGAGCCTCGTCCCAGCCAAGACCTACCATTACACGCTTTAAACCTGAATTTCCTTTTGTAAGGTCAACTTTCTGACCTTTTTTAAGACTTACACTCATTGTAAATTTTCCTCGCTTTCTTTATTTGATAATTTTTTTCAGTGATGAAATTTTATCATCAAGTATGATTATATCAGCCGCATTTTTTGCGGTATCGCTTGCACTCTGAAAAGCGATTGACAAATCCGCTTTTTTCATCAGGGAAATATCATATACACTCCCTGCAACAACCGCTGTTTTGATACGTCTGTTTTTCAGCATTTCAAGCAATTTCACCTTGTCACTCGGCAAAATCTCCGCAATTACTTTTATATCGGACAAATTTTCCTCTGTGACTTCGGAAATATGTTTGATGTCGCTGAGATTTTGTGCCAATCCTGCATTTTGTGCAGTGACAAACGCACATTCTTTTGTATCGCTTGTAAGCATGATGATTTGTACATGATTGTTCTGAACAAATCTCGAAACATCTGCATTGATATTATCTTTCAGTGACACAGTACCTATCAGTGTATATCTGCCATTTTTGATTTTTGCCGCTGCAACAACTCTGCAGCCCTGCACAGACTTTTCCGAAACATATTTAAGAATTTTCTCTCGGTCAATATTTTTCTGAGTGCCGTCTGCACCCATGCAGAATTCACACATATTTACTATTTTTTCCGCATTTCCCTTTATGTAAACCGTTCCCTCAACAGATACTGCTTCCGAATACCTCTTTTCAATGTCATAGCCCTTTAATTTCAAGGGCTTCTGCCTGATAACGGTATCCATGACATCGGCACTTATCAAATAGGATAAAATTGCCCTGTCGGTTTTTTCACCGCCTACCGCTGTCGCATTTCCTGCATTGGAGCTGTTATTCATGCCTGCGGATATACAAAACTCTGCCAGAAATTCTTCTGACACATTTTTGAAATTTTCAACTTTCCCGCCGTCACCGTCAGAAACTTCATAAACTGTAAATCTGCCGTCAGTAAATACCCCTGTTTTGTCTGCAAGAACGGCTTTTATTTTTCCTATACTCGACAGTGCTTTTATATCTTTCACAAATATGTTCTTTGCAAGAAATTTTTCAAGCCTGCCGTAAACATAGCCCCTCTTTAATATATCCATGCCTTTTTTAACAAAAAATCCTGCCATTCCCAACACTGCAAGCACTGACGATACCAATGCCAATATTTTATATATATCGGTATTTTTGAAATTCAGCAAAGATACAAGAACGGCTGTTAATATACAGAATCCCAGCGCATAGCCGAAAAAAGCTTTTCTTGTCAGAAGTCCGCCGAAACTTATTTTCGGCATTTCCTTTATTTTGACATCACTCTTTAATGCACGTCTGCCGTAAAGAGTCTTATCTCCGACAGCCTTTACATACATATATGCCTCGCCCTCTGTGACAACATCTCCCCTATGCACATAATATCTGTTTTTCAGGTCGTCTGTATCATAATTTTTTATCCTGTCAGGTGCAGGGACTTTTTCAGCGTCACCCTCACCCCCCAGAAAACTTTGGTCAACTTTTATCCTGCCCCAGACAATTTCACCGTCAGCGGATATTTTGTCGCCGTTCTGCAGAAGTACCATGTCACCCACAACAACCTGATTGAATTGTATCTCCATCATATTGCCGTCACGCACAACTTTTACAGACTGTTTGGTTTTATCGCCGTCAAATGCATTTTTTTCACTTACAGCATTTTTGCCCTCAGCGACTGCCGAAACTGTGCAGAATATTATCAATGAAACAAGCGTTTCCACAGGCACAAGCCACGATAAATGCCCTGTTAAAAAAATCACCGCCTGAACTGCAAAACACAAAAGTCCCAGAAGCATAAACGGATTTTTAAGCATATCCAAAAACCTCTGCATAAACGGCACTTGCGGTATTTGTGTAATCTCATTCAATCCATATTCTTTACGGCTTCTCTCAACCTCTCTTGAAGAAAGTCCATTCAATCTCATTTTCTCTTATCCTTTCAAGAAAAGGCTTTTATATAAATTATAACCTTTTATTATTAGTAATTATACTTGATATTGTTAATTTTGTCAATACAAGCACAAAAAATCGAGGGAATATGAATGAAATCCATACTCCCCCGAAAGTGATTTTACTCTTTCCAGACTACTTCATCTTCCACAAAGCCGTCTTTCTTTTTCTTGTTGATAACTGCCTTTGCAATAAATCCGCTGACGAATACCAGCGCCGAAACAATCCAGCCTGCAACGATTTGTGCCCATATCGGATAACCGCCATAGCTGCCGCCATTCTGTCCGAAAAGGACTATCATGTTCCATACAAACAGGGCTGTCAGCAGTACAGGCGATACAAATTTAATGGAATAGGCAAACCACCAGTAAGGCGTTTTAAATTTCTTTGTATTCCTGTTGACTTCGGCAAGAATTTTTTTGAGGCTGAATGTCCAGCCGATTGCGATACATTCCAGAATGCCTATTAAAATAAGATTTATCTGATTTGTCCAGTTATCGACTATATCCAGCCATGCAAGACCTGCCTGAGTAGTGAATACCAGTGAGATAAGACCGCATATTGCACATACAGAAATAGTAACTGTTTTCGGCTTTAAATGGAACTTATCCGCAACCGCTGCCGATACACCTTCCACTATCGAGAATGCGGAGTCGATTGCAAGAGTGATGAGCATTAAATAGAATATTGCACCGAATACGGCATTCAGCCAGCCTATATTAGTAAGATTTACGATAGCCTGCGGATATACAATGAATGCCGTTGCGATACCGCTTGCAGTCACTTTGTCAAGCATACCCGTACCGCCCATTGTCGAGAACATAACAATTCCTGAGAGTACACTAATAGCCATATCGGAGAATGCAATAATAACAGCGTCCATAGCAATATTGGCATCATCACCCAGATAGGAACCGTATGCAAACATAATTGCCATCATAATGGACAAGCTGTAAAATACCTGTCCGACAGCGTCAACCCACAGTGACGGATCTGCCAATGCCGAAAAATCGGGTATAAAGAACACTTTCAGTCCGTCCATTGCACCTGACATGGTACAGCCCTTTACTGCCATTATCAAGAGAAGTATAACAGGGGCAAATACCGTAAATTTGACAACTTTACTTACAGAACTTGCACCGTTTCTGATACAATAGAATATCAATCCCCATGCAACAAGCGTGCATAAAAGCACTTCGCCTGGAATGTCAGCCCCCTCAATAGCCCCCGTTGTCTTTGACAGCTCAAAAAACAGACCTGCCGCTTTTTCGGAATTGCCCGTCATTCCTGCAAACTGCCATGAATTGACAAACATGAGAATTACCCATGCAAATACAACTGCATAGTAGCATACGATTACAAATGCATTGCTTGTAGCCGCCCAGCCGATAAATTCCGCTTTCTTGTTAATACCACGCATGGACTCTATTGCACCCTTGCGGAACTTTCTTGAAATAGAAATTTCCATCATCAAAAGCGGAATACCCATTACTACCATTGCAATCAGATACACTAAAAGAAATGTACCTCCGCCATGCTTTGCGGCAAGTCCGGGAAATCTCCATGCATTTCCAAGTCCGACGGCTGAACCTACTGCAGCGAGGATAAATGTAAATCTCGATCCCCACTGACCTCTTTTTTCCATAAAAAAACACACTCCTATCATAATTTTATTGTTAAAAACAATTAAAGGTTATTATATCATAGTGTATAACATTTTTTCAATAGTAAAAAAGAATTATAGGCAAAAATATGTCATTTTTTAGTCTTTCTTAAAACAACCTCATATACACCGAGCAAAATACAGCCTGCCGCATAACAGATAATATCTTTCCAATCAAAAGAAGTTCCGATAATTGCTCTCAAAACGGGATTTTTCACACCGAGAATATCCGCAATATGAAATCCCTGCAGTATTTCCACCATTACCGAAAATACAAAAACCGCCAAAGGCAGAAAGAAATATTTTTCGGGAATGACGATTCTCACTAAAGCATATATTGTCATTACTACTATCACATCTCCCAAATACGGGCGGACAAATCCGTCATGCACAAATACTCCTATAATGACTTCTATAATGACCAATACTGCAAATAGTATCCCATAAAACAATCTTTTATTTTTCAAATATCTCCCTCATTTCAAACACAAATCCGAAACTGCCGTTTATCACGACAATTTCGGATTGAAATAACTGCACATTGCTAATTGTAATCAGGGTTTCAACTGTTTCATGGGGTCTCCGCCCTCTTCCATGAGCTTTCTTCTTCTTTCTTCGCTGGCTTCCATTTTCTGTATGCGTTTTTCGCCCTCATCTGCAAGCTCACGGAACTGCTGAATCGTATTCTTCATCTGCGGGAGAGCCTTTGTCTTATAGTTGCTTACAGCGTCAAGAGCCTCGAATGTATTGGCAAAAGCATCTTTAAGAGTATCAACAGAAACACTTGACTGCATAGCTTGCTGCTGAATGCTTGCACCCTGCTCTTTGAGCATTTTGGAGGTAGCACCGATAAGCTTATTGGTAGCTTCGTTGACGGCATTTACCTTTTCAAGAACGATTTTCTGATTGTACAAGGCACTTGCAACTGTTACGGCTATCTTCAATGCCGAAACAGTTACATTTTCGGCTCTCTCAACGGCACGAATCAATTCTTTGTTATTACGTCTTACAATTTCCATAGCTACAATACCCTGCATATTAACAGCCTGCATTTGCTGCATATCCATGATTTTCTGACGAAGCGGGAACAATACTTCTTCTTCTATGAATTTAATTCTCTCCTCATCGACATTTTCAATTTTAGCCTTTTCAATAGCGGCTGAAATGGACTCGTCCATCTGAGTGCCCATTTCTATCTGCTGATTGAGCTTCTTTGTGAGGTCACGCAAAGACATCTGTTCAATTTCAAGCGTCGTATTGTCATTTTTAAGAACTGCCTTGCCCTCTGCAAGAGAATCTATTGTTTTGGCAATGATAGCGTCAGCTCTCTCATACTTTGTAAAATACGACCTTGCAGGGTTGAACATCTTTCCGAAAACGCCTCTTTTGGTGAAGTCGATACCTGACGGATCAAGTTCTTTCATCTGCATGGAGAGTTCCGAAAGACCGCTTACAACAGCACCGTTTTCACCGCCCATTTTACTCAAATCAACAAGACGTACATTGAGCATATCATTCTTTTGTGTGGATTTCTCGACAATATCCTGACCGAAGCTGTCTATTGAAGAAATAATGCCACGTCTTTCCTCAAGGGAATCCAAGTCAAAAGTCATCAAATTCTGAGTGTTGCTGTCAGCAACCTTTTCCAATTTTACCTTTACTTCAGGGGCTGGGGCTACCGCCTCCGCCTCTTTTTCCTTTACTTCATCCAAATCGGCTAAATCCATTGAAAATCCTGCCATTTTAAAAACCTCGCTTTCTAAATATATAAAAATTCATGTGAATTTTCACGCTTTTTCATCTTTATCTTCTTCACCGTCATCTTTTGTCAGTTCATCAAGAAGGGCATTGATTGCCTTTTTTTCTTCCTCTTTCTTTTTTTCCTCTTCTTTTGTCAGTTCATCAAGCAGAGCATTGGTTGCTTTTTTTTCTTCCTCTTTCTGAAGCTTCTCTTCGATGGTCTGCCTTTTGGCACGTTCCATTTTTGCACGGCGTTCTTTTTCTTTCTGGTCATCTTCAAAAAGCATTCTGTCGCCCTCATCATCTCTTGAAACGCCTGCCGCACAGTCAACAGCTGCAAGGGCTGCCCAGCTTGCAGTCACTACGGGTACAAAGCTTATAAAGAATGTTAAAAAGAATATCTCCCAGTTGAAGTCATTCGGATCTTTTTTATGATATACTTCTTCCGTATATTTTTCGCCATAGTAGCTGTATGTTTTCGTTTCATAGTAGCCAAATCTTTCAGGCTGTTTTATCGTTATCATATTTCCTGCAAATATTGCCATTATCACGGCAAATATCGCCCCTGTCCATACAACTCCGCTGATAACGCCTCTTGCCCTTGCAACTTCACTTCTTCTTCGGAGTGCCTTATTGACTTTCTCTTTTCTGACTTTCTTCTTGGCATCTCCTATTCTAAAAAACTTACGTTTATTTGTACTTACTGTTTTTTTAGAACTTCTCATTGTTTTATCTCCCTTTACTGCTTATAATACTTTGTCTGGCTTATCAATTCATTTATATCCTGAATTGCAGATACCTTTTCAACATTGTCTGCATTGAGTTCACTCAGCTTTGACAGCTCCAGCATGAGTTTATCCATTTTCATTATGATAACCTCATTGTCTTCCACAAGCGTTTTGACATAGTTGATATGTTCCGTATATATATTGAGCTTTTCACGGGAGCTTTGAACCTGTCTTTCAGACGGATTTTTCTTCATCTTATACACAAGGGATATATAGTCGTTCTCATCAAACATATTGATTCTTTCAAGCATTTTCTGCACGTTGTCCCCGAAAACGCCGTTGACGGAATCAATGACTCCCTTAAAACGTTTATAGGTTATTTCGGCAGGCTTGAAATGCTGGAGAAGTATGGAATTCAGTGCTTCATTCCTTGCATTGAGGCGTTCAAGCTGTTCTGTCGTTTTATTCATCTCCGAACGGAACACTCTTGTTTTTTTATTAGCCTCCTCTATCGCTCCAAGACATTCCCTGTCAATGCCCATGTCATTGTCTTTATAATTTTTCTGTACATGGACTTTCTCCTTTTTGAGAAGAATGGATATATTCCCGCCTATGAACAAAAGAATACTTACCACGATGACAACAGCACCTATTGCTGTAGAAAAAGCATTCTTTCCTATGGAAATTCCCAGAACTCCAAACACCACTATATTCAGGACTATCAGTCCCACGTTGAGAAACAGACACTTTACTGACTTTTTCAATTCACATTCCCCCTGTTGAGTTTCATTGATTCTATTTTACTATCCCTGTCATACTTTGTCAATGAAATTTCATCGCAAAATTACGATTTTCACTTATGGAAAAGTAGGCTTTTTCAGATTTTGGCAATTCTCTGTACTGCAAATTTACCTGCTGCGGCTGCATAGGGCAACCCTCCGGGGATTTCCTGCCACTGACTCGCAAGCACAACATTTTCCAGACCGTCAATTATACCTGTCAGATTTTTCTGTTCCATTGCTTTCGGTGACATGACAAAACTCATGTAGGAGCCTTTATAGGCACCTGTCCATTGATTATATGTATATGGTGTCAGCACGTCAAGCACTTCTATTTTTCCGTTTATCTGCTGATACTGTGCGGATATGCTCAGTATGATTTCCTCCGCAATTTCGAGCTTTTTCTTTTTATATGCATTTTTATCCGTTTCATACAGATTTTTCCAGTATTCATAATCATCTTCCGTTTGCGTGAAATGCACCTGTAAAACTGCCTTCCCCACAGGAGAAAATTTCGGCTCATACCAATAGCTTTTCACGCTCATTCTCTCAAATATGGATTTTCCTATTGTTATCTCCCTGCATGGAAATACTTCTGTATTGTGTATAAATGCACATTCATCATCTACACTGAATGATGCCTGAAATGCACTCTGCACTTTCAGTTTTTCATAATTCTTTTCAAGCTGTTTGGGCATATATTTCCTATCCATCAATTTATGGAAAGTGACAGATGTATCACAAGCACATATTACATAGTCTGCCTTAATGGTTTTGCCGTCTGCAAGGGTAATTCCTGTTGCCTTTGTGCCGTCAATTTCCACTTTTTCGACAGCCGATTTTGTATGTATCACTCCGCCGAGTGACTGATATTTTTCAGCTATGCGTTTCACCATCTCCACAGAACCGCCTTTCGGCACATTTCCATTCCCTGCCGTGAAACTTGCATAAGATGTCATCAATGACAGTGCATTGAAACTGCTGTCCATGTAATCCTGAAAAAACTGCCTCAGCAGAGGACTTTGAAATTTGCCTGCATACTCTTTCAAAGACACTTTTCCGTACTTTTTCACATACTTTAAAGCACCAAACATGGCTATTCCCAATTTCATTTTCTCCATTGCCGACATCATGTCAAAAGGCTTTTCAACAGGCATTTCCAGCTTTTCCAGTGCCGTCACCGTTTTGATAAATTCATCTATGGCTTTTCCGTCACTCCTGCCAAGCTTCCGCAATTCTTTTCTTGTTCTCTCTTTATCTCTCCATAAAACAGCCTTTTTTTCATCAAAAAAACTTGTATAAAATCTGTCAAACTCCACCATCTCAACGTCATCACCCAATGCACCTATCTCTTTCCAGAGCGTGTATAATTCCGTTGATTTTTTCGTGCCTGTCAGCCAGTGAATACAATTATCTATATGAAAGCCGTTTCTGCTCCAGCCTGTACACTCTCCGCCTGCATTTGCATTCTTTTCAAATATCTCACTTTCAAAGCCGTACTTCTGTGCAAATATGCCTGCCGTCAAGCCTGCAATTCCTCCGCCTACTATCACTATTTTACTCATTTCTTCTCCCTCAGAAATCAAACTCTGTATTTACCGCATC
>DBXL01000010.1:36589-37713 GCA_002309275.1 Ruminococcaceae bacterium UBA1213
TTTCTGATAGTTTCATCATCATAAGCACCCTCAAAGGCAATTTTTGCCAATCTGAAAATCTTTTTCGGAGTAAATCCCTGTCTTACGAGATAGTAAAGGAAAAAGTCATGCAGTTCATACGGTCCTACCAAATCTTCCGTTTTCTGTGAGATTTCCCCATCTTTTGGCGGTAAAAGCTCAGGGCTTACAGGTGTATCAAGTATATCCAGCAAAGCTTTTTTCAAACTGCCTTCAGAATGTTCGGCTTCAAATGCCGTCAGGTGACGCACAAGCGTCTTTGGAATAGACGCATTTACGGCATACATTGACATATGGTCGCCGTTATAGGTCGCCCAGCCTAATGCCAATTCCGACAAATCGCCTGTACCTATGACAAATCCGCCTGTTTTATTGGCTATATCCATTAAAACCTGTGTACGTTCCCTTGCCTGACCGTTCTCAAACGTCACATCAAGGACTTCCATACTTTGTCCAATATCTTCAAAATGCTGTGTGACAGCCTTTGAGATATTGATATCTTTAAAAGACACGCCATAGCTTTCGGCTAAAATTTCGGCATTGCTTTTTGTACGTTTCGTTGTACCAAAACAGGGCATTGTGACGGCTATGATATCTTTTCTGTCACGCCTTAACATATCCATAGCATGAACGGCAACTATTAAAGCCAATGTCGAATCCAGTCCCCCTGACAAGCCTATTACAACCGTTTTTACATTTGTATGCTGAATTCTCGTGGCAAGTCCTGTCGCCTGAATGGTGAGTATCTCCTCACAACGTTCATCAAGATGAGTTTTGCTTGACGGCACAAACGGTGTTTTGCTGAAATGCCTGTGTAATGTCAAATCTTTCACCGGCAGGTGAAAACAAACTCTTTCAAAATTATATTCCCCTACAAATGTATTGGCTTTTGCACGTTCATTTTCCATTTTCTGCAAGTCAACGTCTGCATAGATAATTCCCGTGTCAAATCGCTTTGACTCTGCCAATATACTTCCGTTTTCGCATATCAGATTGTGACCTGAGAAAACTAAATCCTGTGTACTTTCACCAAGTCCCGCACTTGTATAAACATAGGCTGAAAGCAGTCTTGCCGACTGAGATTTCACTAACATTCTTCTGTAATC
>DBXL01000010.1:37801-44472 GCA_002309275.1 Ruminococcaceae bacterium UBA1213
GGTTCGGCTGTCCATAAATCCTCGCATATCTCAACACCCAACTTAAATTCGGGCATTTCTATACACTCAAAAATAACATTTTTTCCAATCTCAGTCCATTGGGTATCTTCACCGCTGAACATTCCCACATCTATTGAGCCGTCTTTTGCAGGGGTGAAATGTCTTAACTCATAAAATTCGGAATAGTTCGGGATATATTTTTTCGGCACTAATCTCAATAAATCACCGTGACAAATGACCGCTGCACAATTATATAAACCCGAATTTGCCCTGACAGGCAAGCCCACCAATATGACACAATCCAACTCTTTTGTTTCATTGATAATCACTTTGAGATTTTCCTGTGCGGAGTTCAGCAAAGCCCTCTGCAAAAACAAATCTCCACAAGTATAGCCTGTAATGCAAAGTTCGGGGAATACTACCAATGAAGCACCATTTTCAACCGCCTCTTTAGCCATTGCAATTATTTTTTGTGCATTACCCGTACAGTCGGCAACTTTTATATGCGGTGTTGCACTCGCAACTCGCAAAAATCCGTCTTTCATAAAATCATTCCTCCGCAAAAAAATTTTTTATGTCAATATTTTAACATATTTTGTAAGTATTTTCAATAGAAACCATTTTTTTAATCATAACGGAAAATCGGGTATTGACAATTTTGAATTTATATAGTAAAATAGTCTGTGTCGATATGCTGGTGTAGCTCAGTCGGTAGAGCAGCTCATTCGTAATGAGCAGGTCGGGGGTTCAAGTCCGTTCACCAGCTCCATGCTTTTTTAGGTGACTTTCGTTTTTTTCGGAAGTCACTTTTAATTTTTTTGTCGGAATATATTTTCTGATACTTGTAATTTGGGAACGATTAAAGTATAATGTATTGTGTATAAAATAAAAAAGGTCGTGAATGTAAAAATGAAAAAAATAACTGCATTACTTGCGGCAGCAATAATGGCTTTAACAATATCCATGCCTGTCATGGCAGAGCCGAGTGACGAAAGTCTTGATACGGCATCTGCAGTAACGTCTGCCGAGAGTGAAAGTCCCGCTGAAGATGAAGTTTCCGAAACGGAAAGCACGGATGATGAAAACGAGATTTCCGAAACGGAAAGCACTGATACAGAAGAAGAAATTTCCGACAGTGCCGAAACAGAAGAAAGTATTGTCAGTGAAAATTCTGCCGAGAAGCCTAAAAAGGTGTATTATACGGATTATCCCATACCGGAGGCAGAAATGTATATCAGCTTTCCGAATGATATGTATGTGCTGACCAGGGATATAGACATCAATTCTCCTGCACTCCAGGCCTGCAAGCTGACAAGGACAGAACTCATAAAAAGCTTTGAGGAAACGGGAAATTATATAAGGGCGATTGCAGATGATTTTACATATGAAGTGACTGTGAACATACTCAAGGATGACAATACAAAAACGATTGGAGATATATCAGCCCTTACCGACAGCGAAATACAGACGATTGCGGATAATCACCTTTCACAGCCGATATACACGGGCTGTTCACGTACAAAATACAATAATATCATGTACCTTTCATTTCCGTTTGAGTATGCGGAGGGAAAAACGAAAATTGCAGGTGTCCAGAAATACACCATTGCCAAGGGTGCAAGAATACTGATAACATTCCAGTCGTATGCAGGGGAGATTGATAAAGAGTTTGATTCCTTTATCATGTCTGTAATGGAACGTGTACTGTATGACGGCGTAAGCCCTGAGCCTGAAACATCTGTTTCAGACGACAAAAAATCCTCTGCCATTACTAATCTTGATGTGAGATATGTATATTTGATGATAACCTCTCTTGTGGCACTGATATTCCTCATGCTTATCATCATCACGGCAATGAAATACAAGAAGTCAAGAAAAAAAGTTTTGCCTGAGCCGGTTGCAGTGGCGGAAGAAAAAACGGAAACGGCTGAAATAAAAAAGGAAGAACCCGAAAAGACGGAAACAAAGCCTGTTGAGGTACCTGAAAAGGAAGAAGAAAAGCCGGCTGTTGAAGTGCCTGAAAAGGCAGAGGAAACACCTGCCGAAAAGCCTGAAACAGAGCCTGAAAAGGAACCCGAAACGGAAAAAAAGCCCGAAACCGTAAAAGAAGAGGTAAAACAAGTAGAAGAAGAGCCTGAAACGCCCGTGGAAAACGTGAGTGAAGAGCCTGAAGCCGATGAAGAATTGCCTGTGATAGAAAATCAGCTTGAGCTTGTGGAGATAGCTTTCAGGATAATCCCCGCCCTTGGCAAAGAAGAGGAAGATACCAATGATATATGGAACTTTATCTATAAGAAGTATGATGATATAGAGTTTTTTGCATCTCACGGAAACAGAAATTACGGCAATGCAAATGCATTTTATCAAATAAATGCTGCCAGTGATATAACCCCTCCTGAAAATGTTGACGAAAAAATAAGGACTGAAACACTTGAAACGGTTGTAGGCGACAATGAACCCGAAAAACTGAAAGTGGAAGAACAGCCCGCTGAAGATCATACAGACCTTAATGAACTCATAGACGGCTCGTCAGAGATACAGCCTAAAGAAAAGCCTGCTGTGGCAGAGGAAGAAGAAGAGGAGCCTCAGGAGGAAAGCAATGAAAAAATAAGTGCTATGCGTACATCTGAAATGCAGTTCGGCAAGCCTGCCAAACGTCCTGAAAACGAGATATACAAGGCAGATGAAAAGCCCATCAAAGAGCAGAATATCAAACTTGAAATCGCCAAAAAAGAGGACGGCAGTATTAAAATAGGTGCGAATAACGGTGAAAAGTCGCTTGATGTCGAGATAGAGGACACTTCAAAATGAGAAACGGAGGCAATGAAAAATGAACAGAGAATTTGTGTTTGAGCGTGACACGGGAATCATGTTTCAACGTGCGAAAATGCCCGAACAGCCCTTAAAACCGAAAAATAATCAGTTTACCATTATTCCCAGACTTGAAAGCGTGAATGCAGAGGAATATAACAAGCAGTTTGAAGAGCTGATACAATCCATGCCGAAGAACCTTGCCTATTCGGCAAAATTCGGCAAAGAGGATATTATACCGCCGGGAGTTTCGCCGAGAACTCCAAAGCATAATGCGAAACCTGCGGAGAAATTCAGAACGGAAGAAAAAGAAGAGCCTTTGAAAGAAATCAAAAAGACGGTTGCCAAATCTCCGGAGCCTGAAAAAATCACTCCACCGCCTGAGCCTGTAAAAGCAGAGCCGAAGCCCGAGCCGAAAAAAACAGAACCTGCTCCGCCTGTACAAAATGATGAACCCATTGTATTCTACACGGGATACGAACAGGAAAGCAGTCCCTTGAGTGAGGAATTCAAAAATAAAGAAATCATCATTGAGGGCGGAAAAAAGAAACCTGCCGGCTCTTTCAAAGAAAGATTTGTCAATACTTTCCACAGACTGTTTGCAACACCTGCCGAAGATGAATTTTCAAACAATGATTTTGAATAAAGGACGGTGAAAAAATGGATAATATAAAAATAGAAAATGCCCATATCATCGATCCACAAAACAATATTGACTCAGTGGGAGATATTTATATAAAAGACGGCGTTTTCTCCGAGCCTTTTCACGATGAAAATATGCTTGTCATAGATGGTACAGGCTTATGTGCAGTGCCGGGGCTTGTTGATTTGCACGTTCATCTGCGTGAACCGGGACAAACTCAAAAAGAAGATATTATATCCGGCTGTAAAGCAGCCGCTGCAGGCGGTGTGACAAGTCTGCTTGCCATGCCGAATACCACTCCTGCCGTTGACACTCCCGAAACCGTCAAATATATTCTTGAAAAAGCTAAAAATGCAGACGCTCATGTATATGTTGTCGGTGCGATAACCCATGAACTTAAAAGCGAAAAACCTACTGACATTCAGGCTCTTTACAATGCAGGCATATCCGCTCTTTCCGATGACGGCAGACCTGTCGAAAATACCGCCTTTATGGTGAACGCCATGAAAAAGGCAAATGAACTCAACATTCCCGTGACGGCACATTGTGAAGATCCATACCTTGCAGGCGGAAAAGTCAATGAAGGCAGAATGTCCGAAATGCTCGGCGTAAAGGGAATGCCTGCTGCTGCGGAAGATGCAGGCACGGCAAGGGAAATTGCACTTGCGGCGGCATACGATTTGCCGATACATATATGTCATGTCAGTACGGCAACTTCTGCCGCCATGATAAAAGACGCTAAAAAACGTGGTGTAAAAGTCACCGCCGAAACTGCTCCGCATTATATCACCCTCACGGAAGATGTCCTTTCAAACCGTGACGCTGATTATAGAATGAATCCGCCTCTCAGAACCGAAAAAGACCGTCTTGCCATGATAGAGGGCTTGCTTGACGGTACACTTGACGCAATCGCCACAGACCATGCTCCCCATACGGTTGAGGAAAAATCTGATTTTGTCAAAGCCCCCAACGGCTCTGTCGGCATGGAAACCTCTTTTTCGGCTTCCTACACGATACTTGTAAAAAGCGGTCTGATGACAATAGCACAGCTTATCGAAAAGATGTCCTGCACTCCCGCCAAAATTCTTCATATCAATGCAGGCACTCTTTCCGTCGGCAAGCCTGCCGATATAATGCTTTTCAGCCCCGATGAAGAATGGATTGTCAATCCCGATAAACTTCACGGCAAATCCAAAAATACCCCTTTCAAAAACATGACTCTTACTTCAAAAGTGAAACTCACCATTTGCGGCGGCAGAATCGTATTCAATGAGAAATGAGGAATTAGGAGTGAGGAATGGTTTTCACACTCTGAAAGATAAAAAGGAGTTTGAGAAATTGGCGGAAAGCTCCACTCTCCAAACTCCACTCTAAAATAAAGGAGAAGATAAATATGTCATTTGACAGATTGATTGACGGAATCGTAAAAATGCAGAATCCCACAGTTGCAGGTCTTGATCCCAAACTTGACTTTATTCCCGACTATATCAAAGAGAATGCCTACATGGAACATGGCAAAACTCTCGAAGGTGCGGCAGCCGCTTTGTTTGAATTCAACAAAGGCTTGATTGACGCATTGTGTGATATAGTCCCCGCTGTAAAGCCTCAGGCAGCTTATTATGAAATGTATGGCTGGAATGGCGTACACGCTCTGCAAAAGACCATTGAATATGCCAAAAGTAAGGGAATGTTTGTCATAACGGACGGAAAAAGAAATGATATTGGCACAACGATGGAAGCCTATGCAAAAGCACATCTCGGCATTACTGACGTTGACGGCGAAAAAATTGAGCCTTTCGGTGCAGACGCTCTGACAGTCAACGGCTATCTCGGCACTGACGGCGTAAAGCCTGTTTTAAATGTATGTAAGGAATTTGACAAGGGTATGTTTATACTTGTCAAGACTTCCAATCCCTCTTCCGGCGAATTGCAGGACAGAATCCTTGATGATGAAAAAACCGTTTACAGAACAATGGGCGATATGTGTGAAAACTGGGGCAGTGAAATCATGGGACAGTATGGCTATTCCGGTGTAGGTGCGGTTGTAGGTGCAACTTATCCCCAACAGCTCGGTGAACTCCGCAAAGCCCTCCCCCATACATTTTTCCTCGTACCCGGATACGGTGCACAAGGCGGCGGTGCGGCTGACGTTGCTCCTGCCTTTGATGAAAAAGGACTTGGTGCTATTATCAATTCCTCCCGTGGAATCATGTGTGCATGGAAAAAGGAAAGCGGCACCGC
This sequence comes from Ruminococcaceae bacterium UBA1213, assembly GCA_002309275.1. GTDB lineage: Bacteria > Bacillota > Clostridia > Oscillospirales > Acutalibacteraceae > UBA1213. The sequence goes on from DBXL01000010.1 coordinate 43,497, forward strand.
TCCCAAAGACTATGCACAGGCTGCAAGACGTGAAGCGATTCGTATGCGTGATGAGATAGTTTCCTATATAGGCACTATTACAAAATAACTTTCTTAAAGGAGTAAAAAATAAAAATGGAAAAGGTTATGCAGGTCGAGAAAATCGACAATTATTCCGAACAGATAGTAAAAAGGAAAATGACACCTTCAAAATTTTCGGCTCTCGTCGTATCCATTGCAGGTATTGTTGTTCTGATAGGCTTGAGTGTCTATCTTTCAGGCTATTTCAACTGGCTTGTACCGGTTGCCCTGCTTTTTCTGGGACTTGGAATATATCTTTCTATCATGCTTATCAAAAATTCCGGTATAGAATATGAATACACCTGCGTTATCGGAGAAATGAGAATCGACAAGATAAAAGGCAAGTCCAAGCGTAAAAAAATCACGGTGTTTGACGTGAAAGCCATTGATGATATAGGAAAGTATATCAACCCGAAAACAGGCAGTAAAAATGTGGAGAAATCAAAGTTTGATTTGGTTCTGACAGCGGCAGAGGACATTGACAAAGATGATACTTATTATGTCATCATACACGATAAAATAAGACAAAAACATGCTCTGCTTTTCTTCACGCCCAATGAGAGAACACTCAGTATGATACAGCCCTATCTTTCTATCGAACTCAAAAAGAAATTCCTCAAAATGAAACATGACCAGAATGCTGTTGAAAACACCTCTAAAAAAGAAGACTGAGTTAAAAAGCCTTTCCACGAACACCGGAAAGGCTTTTTAAATTTTAAAAAAAAATTCAAAAAAACTCTTGACAAATGAAAAGAGATGTGTTAATATATAGAAGTCGTCAGGAAAGCCTGAAGAAAACAAAACAAAATATGCTGGTGTAGCTCAGTTGGTAGAGCAGCTGATTTGTAATCAGCAGGTCGGGGGTTCAAGACCGTCCACCAGCTCCACTTTTTTCTGAAAGTGCCAAAGATGAATA
>DBXL01000084.1:0-8201 GCA_002309275.1 Ruminococcaceae bacterium UBA1213
AGCACCTATCTTTCAGGGGAATATGCTGACTATGATATATGGATAAGAAATACACTTGCTGTGCCAAGCTTTGCAGACGGCAGAAAATGGACTTTCTGGCAATACTCCGATAAAGGCGAACTTGACGGCTATAAAGGTGAAGAAAAATACATTGACATGAACATATTCAACGGCACTCATGAAGAATTTCAAAATTATGCAAAAGAAAGGACAGATGAAAAATGAAAGTGCTTGTATCAGGCTTGTTAAATGTTGAAACAAATGTTCCCGTTAAGGCATTCCCTCTGGAATACACGGCTATTGAATATCCCTTTATGCAGATAAATTCAAATGTTTCGGGCGTGGGCTACAATCTTTTGAAAGCCTTTCTCACTCTCGGTGATGAACCCGATATAATATCCTATCTTGGCAATGATATTCAATCCGAAATTGTTTTGAATCAACTTAAATCTGACGGAATAAAAACCGATTCCATTGTGAGAACTCTCAAACAGACTCCTGTTTCCGTCATTTTAGTTGACAAAAACGGCAAACGCCAGATTTTTACAGACCTCAAAGACATTCAGGAAAATACCGCTGATATTACTCCCGACATTGACGAAAAAATAAAAAATGCAGATATTGTATGTGCCTGCAATATCAATTTCAGCCGTTCCGTCATGAAAAGGGCTGTTGAACTGAATAAAACCGTTGCGACTGACGTTCATGCCCTCAATAACGTCTATGACGTATATAATAAGGACTTTATCATGCAGTCGGATATTCTCTTTATGAGTGATGAGCATTTGCCTTTAAGCCCTGAAAAAATGATAGACTGCCTGTGTGAACAGCATGATAATAAAGTGATAGTTATAGGCATGGGCAGTAAAGGAGCTATGCTTTTCGACAGGGAATTTGAGAGTAAATATTTTTTAAGTGCTGCCAATCTCGGAAATGTCATAAACACCGTAGGGGTAGGAGATTCCCTGTTTTCATCATTCCTGCACTACTATGAAAAAGGCATGAACTGCGTAGATGCTCTCAGACGTGCCGAAACCTTTGCCGCTCTCAAAATTCAGCATAACGGGGCTGCACTCGGCTTCAGCTCTGAAAGAGATGTTGAAACGGCTCTTAAATATGCCAATATCTCCGTGACAAAACTTTAATTCAATGAGGAATGAAAAATGAGGAATGAGGAGTATCTTCTCCCATTCCTCATTCCTTATTCCTTATTTTTATAAAATGCTTTTACTTTTTCGGTAAAATCAGCTTTACGCTGTACATTGGCTATATCCGTGGAAGTGTCAGTATAAATCAAAAGATATTTTCCGTTGTCGGAAAGAGATGCAGGGTATGCCTCATTTCCGTCAAGCTTTGTATCCTTGCCGAATACATAAAACTCTCCATTGTCTTTTACTTCACCAAGCACACGCTTTCCCTCTTCACCAATATTATCCGTGTCATATTCATACAGCTCTACAATAACAGTTGCCTTGTCAACGATAAAATTGTATCTGTGACCGCTCTTTGCACCTATCACATTGGAAAGCATTTCTGTTGCCTGTGCCTCTTTAGGTATGTAGTCAAGTGCTGTGAGATACTTTTCAAGTCCCTCAAGATTATTGGCATAGTCAGATGCCTTGATGGTATCAGCGTCAGGTGCACTCTCTGTTGAGATTTTTTCAAGTTTCTGACCGCTGCCCGCACAGCCTGCAAGCGACACTGCCGTAACTGCACCAAGAATTGCAGCTATTATTTTTTTCATTACTTTTCCCTCCGATAAAATTTCCTTTTTCTTCAATAACGGTATTATAACCTATTTCACCCGTCAATTCAAGCCTTTTCTTTTTTTTCGTCATCTGAATTTTTATTTTTTTCGTCTGTCTTCATTAAAAGATACTTTCTTGTCATGAGGAACAAAAACAGATTTTCCGATGCAAGTATCAGGAACATCACACCTGCATTGATATTGATTATATCATAATTTCCGTTTTGCAGAAGCATATCCGCTGCAAGAAGGAAATTAGCTACCGTAAGGACTGCTGTACTGATGATATGCAGAAGTATGCCCTGTGACACGTTTTTCTTGACAGATGACACCGTCATGGAAAGTGAAACAAATTTTATTGCAGGGAAAAACAAAACTATTGCCAATTTTATCACAGACTTGAAAGTTCCCATTCTGTGACCGTCAGCACTCTGGAACGCTGCAATGAATGCCCATACAAACAGTACCGCAAATGCAAGACTATAAAATACAGCCCCTATCACTGCCACGATTTTCAACAGATTCAATCCTGTTTCTTTTGGATACTTCTTATACATCAAAATTGACGCTATGAGAGGGACTATTTTTTCTGCCGCTATGAAAAGATTTCCAAAAGCCATCCAATAAAGTATGGTATTGGTGTGCTGAAGTTTTTCATCAAGAAAGCCCAGATTGGAAAAATCAAAAGCCATTCCCTGACTCCGTGCAAGAAATATAAATATACATAACGAAAATCCCAGCATGGCAGTCGCACCTACTGCAAGTGTTATAATCATTCCTATCATTATCCTTGATTTCAGTATCCCTTTATTCATCTTTTACATCTCCCTTTATTTTATGATATTTCCACGCTGCAATAAATAGCAACAAGTCTATGACTGCCGAAAATAGATAGGGTATCATATGAAGTATAATCATTTCACCGACTAATACGCCTGTAAAAAGAATGTCACATACAAACATTCCCATTGAACTCATCAGCAGTATTTTCACCCATTTTCCATATATAAATTTCTTTGCATAACCGCATGAAATGGAAAGTGATATAAATTTCAGGGTGTTGAAAAGCAGCATCGGAAATAAAAGAAAAATCAGGAATGAATTCACAAACTGTGTCAGCCCGTTAAGGAAATTCATGCCTATTACCGACATCAGCACCCATACAACACTTACTGCTGTCATTATCACTTTGAGAGTCAATAAGCCTGTTTGATATTGTTTATCCTTCCCCTCGCCTTTACAGCCTGTATAAATCATTATCAATGCAGCGGCAGGCACTATTTTTTCCCCTGCCATTACAAAACTGAAAAATCCCAGCAACCAATGATAACCAAAATCATTCCCTATCACCTGTGCTGTAATGTAATATACTCCGTAGGGAATATAACAAATTCCCCTGAGAAAAAGCAGTATGATAATAAAAATAACAATTTTTGATGAAAACACTTCTTTTATTTTAGACTTATCCATTTGTATCTCCCTCAATATTTTCGTGTCATATCATTATAAGGCGGATATGGTGTATTATCGGGCTGACTGTGGCTTGCTGCGTCAACATCTCCTGCGGGATTGTATGTGCTGTATCCACTATTATTCTGCTGATACGGCACATAATTATTATGTTCCTGTGACTGATACGGCATATAACCATTATAATTCCCCTGCGGCTGATTCGCTGTATAACCATTATAATTATTCGGCGACTGATAGATTTGATTAGGGAAATACTGCTGTTCCGGATAAAGATTGGATATATTCTGTTTATACACACGTTCGGCATTTTCTGCAAGGGGAAGCTTTTGGGCGTAGTGCCTTACTATCAAGAATACAAGAAAATGTATCACCGATACCAAAAGGAGTATCACCATTGAAAGTATAAAACGCAAAACAAAATAATTCAGTCCTGCCATTCCCTGAGAAGCATCGCTTGTATCTGCTGTAAAAAGCGGTATCATAACCCCTAAAATGCACACCACGGAAACAATGCCTGTAAAAATACCTGTAATGAGTGCACTGAACTGCAGAGGTCCTGCACCTGTTGATGATGTCACAATACCATCTATCGTTTTTTTGGCAGATGTACAGAATGCTATAATACTAATGGTGTACATGAAATTGACTCCCATGAATAAACAAGTCATAACACCCGGCACAAACGTTTCTATGTCACTGAGCATTCCCATGCCTATAAATACTCCAATAAACGTAGATAAGCCTTCCAGAACCATTTTCATAATACCGAATGCCTGCAATACTGTAAAGCCTGCACGGGGAGAGTGCTGTGAATCCGGCATTTTTGAGCGTTTATATATTATGAAAGCACCTATGGCTATCCATAAATATGCTCCTCCCAGAACCAGAAACGTACAGCCCAAAAATTTCATCATATAAAACAGTCCTTCATAAATTTCAGCAATATCCGCCTCAAATTCCGGAAACAGTTCTGCTATCATTGAAGCATTCTCCAGTGAAAGCTGTTCGGAAGCCCAAAAGTAACTCACTGAAAAACCGGCACTTCCCAAAAATACAATCAATGATACCACGATCAGTGCAAGCACAGCCTTTGATGTGAATACCGTGCAGAACATCTCCTCTATTTTTGAGAATCTGCGTTCTTTATAAATATAACTATCCATCTGTTTCAGACTCCCTTTCCGTCCTATCGGGATATTCTGTATGCGGTATTTCAAACGTCAGTTGATACCCCTCTGCACTGCCAAAATTAACAGGTTCATTTCCAAATACCCTGCTTTCAAATTTTTCTTCCTCAAAATAGTCCTCATAAAAATATTCAGATTTTTCTTCCTCACCCATACGCACCGCTATCAAATAATCAACAAACATTTTTATAAAAAATATCAGTGTTACTGCTGTGATGGCATATATCAGCACATTTATCAAAAACAAGGCGAATTTTTCGGGTACTTCCTGTATTTCTCTGTAATCAAAACCTATAATAGCAACTATGCTTAATACCAATTCTCCCATAATAAACAGACAGCCTACCAATATAATTGCTATCTCCCAAAATCTCTCACCTTTTCTCAGGAACCTTCCATGCACTGTGTCTTCAAGATTCAGCATCATATTCATAAAAACATCTTGTACAGTAAATGCAATAAATCCGAAAATAATCGTATTGATAAACAATCCCCTTGCACTGTATTCCACACTGTCATTGAATTTTTTTATCTGTCTGTATGCATCATCAAGAAACCATGCCGACGTAGCAGACAGTGCCACCATGACCAATATCAAAAACCATAAAGCTACAAGCAGTCTTTTAAGCCATTTGGAATACTTTCCAATTTTTTCCCTGTCCTCATGCTTTACCGCACTTATCATGCTGAAAATACTCACCGAAATAAAACACAGCAGAAATGTTTCTATTCCTCCAAAAAAGAAATTGATAAGTCCCGTTGTCATAGCACCATAGCCTATAAGACTGTATGCAGCATAAAATTCTTCAAATCTTATCATTCCAAACATGGAAACAAGTGTTCTCAAAAATACAAATATTCCCATTCCTGACAAGGCACACGCAAACATAAATGCACCGTCTTTTGAAAACACATCATCAAGTTTTCCATAATCTTCACTCAAACATTCCCTTTCTTTTTCACGCAAGCCATACATGAACCCGTTACCACCCTTTCAAAAATATCCTCTTAAAAATTATACATCAAACAGCCATAAATAGCAACATTCAAAGTTTGTTTTCAAATATCTTTATCCCCAATATTTAAACGTGAGCTTTATAGAAACATCTATCAAACTCACGTTTATAATTACTCTCTTGTTGCCCTCTTGAAGCTTTCCATAACATATTGTGCCTGTTCGTCAGTCATCTTTGAATACAAAGGCAAAGTTATCTCATTCTTGTACATATTAAAAGCATTCGGAAAATCATCTATATTATATCCCATTCTTTTATATGCCGTCATCATGGGAAGAGGCTTGTAATGCACATTGGTTGCCACTCCATGACCTGCCATCTTTTTAATAACTTCATTTCGGTATTCCTCGTCCTGCCACATCAGCTTGACAAGATATAAATGTCCGCTTGAAAGAATCTTTTCTTTCTCGGAAAAATGCTGTAATACAGATACACTTTGATTAGCAAGCTCCTTGTTATAAAACTCTATTATTTTTTTTCGCCTTTTGAGCATTTCGGGAAGTCTTTTCAACTGTGCAATTCCTATTGATGCCATTATATCTGTCATGTTGCACTTGAAATACGTTCCGATTATATCATATTCCCATGAACCTGCCTGAGTCTTTGCAAGAGCGTCTTTTGACTGTCCGTGAAGCGACAAAAGCATATACTGCTTATATAAATCATCACTGTCAAGGCCATCATGTTTTCTCCATGTCACTGCACCGCCTTCACCTGTCGTCAGATTTTTGACAGCGTGAAATGAAAATGCCGTAAAGTCTGCAAGTGCTCCTACTCGTGTAGTTCCCCTTTTTGCACCTATCGAGTGAGCGGCATCTGCAAGCACTATTACCCTGCCAAAAGCCTCCTGCAAGGGTGTTTCAGCGTCAAACTTTGAACGCACACTCCTTACTATATCAAACACCTTGTCATAATCACACGGCACTCCCCCCAAATCTACGGGAATAATGGCTTTTGTCCTGCTGTTGATAAAATACGGCAGTTTTTCATAATCCATCTGCACAGAATTCGGCATACAGTCCACCAATACAGGCGTTGCACCTACATGACATACGGCACTTGCCGTTGCTGTATAGGTATATGCAGGCACGATTACTTCATCGCCCCTCTTTACTCCCAGCACTCTCAAAGTCATCTCCAATGCAGATGTGCATGAATCCAGACAAACTGTCCTGTCACTCATACAGAACTTTGTTATCATATTTTCAAATTTTTTTGTTTTCGGACCTGTCGTTATCCAACCGCTTTGAAGTGTATCTACAACTTCATCTATCTCCGCATCTGTAATATCGGGCGGTGAAAACGGTATCTTCATCATAAAAAAATTCCTCCCCCAGAAATTTTTATAAAGATATTTTTGTCAAACTCTCGATTTTCTCTTTACTCCAATAGGCATTTTCCCAGTAAAAATACTGCGATTTTCTCTTCTTGAAAATGCGGTAAGGAAATTCTGTATTGTCATATACATGAACGATATCACATATAGCAATCAATTCAGGCAGTAAATTCAATGCCCTTATATATCTTGAACGTATCTTTTCGGGCGGTACACCATGACCGCCGTTTTGCTCACGCATTCTTACCCTCAAAACATTAATATTTACATCAGCTGTCAGTACATAAATACAACGGATAAAAAAGCCCTGTTCCTTTGCTCTTTTCAGCAGTTTCAAATTCCTATCCGTTGAAAGCACCGTTTCTCAGAGATACATTTTCTTCACGCATTTTTTCAGCCATGACTGCCGCCTCCATATCACTGCAATGTGTAGTTCTTTTTATGTCATCGGCATTGATATATGGTTCTATCACTTTGGCAAGACTTGTAACGGTAGATTTTCCGCTGCCGTTAGGTCCTGCAAAAACGATTATTTCGGGCAACTTGTTATCATTCAACAGCATATTCTATTCTCCCGTCAGGATATTCCAAATATGGTTTTTTCTTTTCCCTGTCATACCTTGCAATCGGTACGCCTTTAATGCGTTTTATCTCGTCTGCTATCCGAACAGCCGCTATAAATCTTTCCGTCATTTCATCATCCGTCATTCCGCACGTGATATCCAAGTCATTTTCTTCCATGACAATTCATTCCCCTTTCATCGCTTTCATAAACTTATCAAACTCTTTCGGAAACATCTCTACCGAAAAATCCTGTGTATCATCATATATTCTCAAAATTCTTTTTATAAGCAGTTCTTCATCCCTGTCACGATAATATCCGACTGTCTTTCGATTAAAAATTGCCAGCGTTCCGAGACATTCCAAAGTGATTGTTTCATTATAAATCAATATAAATCCGCCTCTTGTCCACCATGTACCCGGCTTTCCGTCAGGCTTATTTTTTCTGATTCCACTGACACCTATTCTCAATATCTCCGGTTCAAACATCGTTTATCCGCCTTTCGCTGTCCGTATCAATATAATACTTCATCATGCCCGATTTGTCAATTTTTCACCAACAACATCATGATTCCCGACAATGCCGCTGCCAATACAGGCGAACCTATCAGCGTACCAAGCCACTTGAAAACAAGCGTCTTTCCGTATATATACGGCATAAATTCCTCTGTTTTCGGAATGAGCCATGCTTTTGTTTTGCCTACCCAATAGAAATCGATGAACAGTCTGTCGAACAGTCCTTCAATCATCATGATAACATACATTTGCCAAAAGCCTTCCCAAAATCCCCTTGCACCGTTGATAAAGTAAACGGCATATATCATGAATATCCAGCAGGGCAGCATTCCCAACAGCATAAACAGCAGTTTATTTCTTTTTAT
>DBXL01000084.1:8222-8674 GCA_002309275.1 Ruminococcaceae bacterium UBA1213
CTTTATCCTGCACTTCCTTTTCATACAGGAAAACCAAATTGACAGCACCGTTTGATATTCCCACGACACACGCAACAAGCAATATGAAACATATCACCAAACCCTCTATTATCACCATCAGAATATCCCCCTATTTCAGCCGAAAATTCATTGTTTTATCTGTGAATGTACATTCTTGCCGGTTCGGGTTCACCGTCACCCTGTGCCATGCAGAAAAATTCCCAGCCGTATCTTTCATAAAAGCCTGTATGGTCTGTCAAAAGATATATCGGACTGATACCCTTTGCTTTCATATCGTCAACCACCATATTCAGTAGATTGCCTGCCACTCCCTGACATCTGTATTCTTCCTCAGTATAAACGGCACATACATTCGGGAATAAATCCTTTCTGTCGTGAAAGTCGTTTTCAATAACGCCCATGCCACCTATAATTTTATCTCCGTCAAGGCA
>DBXL01000106.1 GCA_002309275.1 Ruminococcaceae bacterium UBA1213
AGGTCACCTCTAAAAATCAGAATTTACAGTAATACCCAATCTTCTTTTTTTAGAATTGTTACCTCATTTTCTTCCGTTGTGCCAAGCGCTGTCTCATAGGTATCAAACGCATAGTGCTTGAACCCGCATTTTTGCTGCACCCTATGAGACTGTTCATTCCAGAAGAAGTGACCGCAGAAAATTACATCAAGATCAGCAACTTCAAAGAGAAAACGAATCACTTCTTTCACCGCTTCCGGAATTAAACCCTGTCCCCAATAATCTTTGCTAAGAACATAACCTATCTCGCGGCATTTTTCGTTTTCAAATTCCGGGAAATGAGCTTCATTGTATTTTTCTATTCCAACAGAACCTATTACTTTACCTTGATATTCGATAGCAAATGTTTTCTTATGACTGATGAACATATCAAGAATCATTTTAGATTCTTCCTTGTTTTCATGAGGCTTCCAGCCTGCCATTTGACCAACCCCATCAACTGATGCATAGGCATAAAAGTCATCAAGGTCAGATTCTCGCCACGGGCGAATCAGCAAACGTGATGTTTTCAGAACAACATTACTTATATCTACTTCCGGATTCATTGCATTTTCCCTCCGTTAAATTCCGATTTGTAATCATAAATCCATTATATCATAATCAACAAATAAAAGCAATCCTCGACTTATTATCCAATGGAAAATAAGTCGGAGATTGTGTCGTAAATTTCCAAAACACAGTCAAACAATTTTTCACTCTTGCTTTTTTGCCTATTCCAATTTACTGTTATCAGCCACAACAAGAACAGTTCCGGCAATCATTACAAACAGTGCGATAATATATGCAACGGTCAATTCTTCTTTCAGCAGAACAAATGATAGGAATGCACCAATAAAAGGTGCTATGGCATAATATGCACTTGTTTTAGCGGCACCAAGTGTTTTCTGTGCTCTGATGTATGTAAAGATACTCAAGCCGTAAGCAACAAATCCAAGCAATAATACAGGAAAAATATAATGTATATCAGGCAGTTTTTCTCCGACCGCAAGAGCTATCATAAACGAACCCGTACCCGAACACAGCCCTTTTATCGTAACTATCTGATATGTGCTTTTATCAGATATGCTTCGTGTGCAGTTGTTTTCAAGTCCCCAACAGGCAGTTGCACCAAGCACGAACAGCGAACCGACCGAAAAAGTCAAGCTGCCCTCTCCACCGAATGACAGAATAATACTTGACAGTGTAATAAGTCCTATTGCAGCCCACAGCTTTTTGCTGACTTTTTCTTTGAAAATCAGCAGAGCAATTATTGTTGTGGCGACTATCTCAAAATTTCCAAGCAGAGAAGCATTTGCTGATGTTCCAAACTTTACTCCTATCATCAGAAAAATGGGTGCAATAATGTCAAGCAGAACCATTCCTATCGTATATTTCATATCATTTTTAGCAAGCCAGTCGGACGGCTTTTCGTTTTTATGATGAAATAGATACATCACACCGACACCTATTCCTGCACCGATATAGAGTAAAGCTGCCATATATGTCGGAGCTATATGTTTAAGCAAAAGCTTTGAACAAGGAACATTCAGAGCATAGAACACCGCTGCCGCGATTGCATAACCGACTGCCTTTATTTCATTTTTATTCATATTTTTTTCAGACATATGATTTGAGCATATACATCAGATTTATCAAAAACACACTCAAATCCAAAATTTGAAAAGTTGTCGGCTACTTCGTTAGATGTGAAAATTCTGCCGTTTATTTTGTGAATGTCAAGTGCTCTATTCAGGACTTTGCGAATCGGCAAAGGAAGCTTTGGGTCGGCAATATAAAGTATGCCGCCTTTTTTAAGTATTCTTGCAGTTTCCCGTGAAAAGCTGTCCTTGTCGGGAAAATGATGATAAGCCATACAGGCAATAATGATGTCAAACTGATCTTCGTTAAAGGGAGTGTCGTCACATGAACAAAGACGAATATCCATGTCGGGACACTTAAGCCTTGCCTGTTCAAGCATTTTTTCCTCAACATCAATGCCATAGCCATTGAAACTGTACATTTCCTTAAGTCGATAGAGAATTGTTCCCGTTCCGCAGCCAACGTCAAGAACGTTCATTTCGTTGGAAACCACGACATTCTTTATAACAAGGTCATAGAATTTTTGAGATACTTTTCCCTCAAATCCGTCATCATAGCTCTCGGCTCTCTTGTCAAACTTAAAATTCTTTTTACTCTCCATAAATAAATGCCTCCTTGACAACAAGAAAAATTAGTGGTACTGTATATACTATAAAGAATACGTTGTTCTGTTATTATAATAGCAGATAAGAATAAAACATTCAACAGTCAGTTTAGTGTAAATGTACGTTACCGAACAAAGAACTCAAAATGTACCGCAAAGGAGATAAAATGGACAGACGACAGCGTAAAACAAGGGCGGCAATTTTCTCCGCTTTCACAACTCTTCTTGAAAAGAAAAACTATTCGTCTTTAACAATACAGGATATTATAGACGAAGCCGACATCGGCAGAACTACATTCTATGCTCACTTTGAAACAAAGGATGAACTTTTAAAGGCTATTTGCAGCGATATATTCAGTCATGTTTTCTCTGATGAAATAATGAGTGAAGATAAACATGATTTCTCCGAGCATGACAGTTTTCGTGACAGACTAACGCATATCCTCTACCACTTGCAGGAGAAGCAGCAGAGCATTAAAGGAATACTTTCGGGTGAATGCGGCGAGGTCTTTATGCGGTATTTCAAGGAATACCTTTATCGAATATTTGAAGGACAGCTCACAAGCGAAAGTGATATACCCAAGGACTATCGTCTGCATCAAGCTGTGAGCAGCTATGCCGAAACAGTGAGTTGGTGGCTGAAAGGCAAAAGTGAATATTCACCCGAACAGGTAATGGATTTTTATTTTAAGAGCGTGAATATATGAATTGAGCCTCTCCTCAATTAAAGGAAAAGCTTTAGATAGGCTCAATTACAATGGATATGCATGATTACGGCAGCGGACTGGGCTTGTATATTTGCAAAAAAGCTTATGCAAAATATGAACGGTGATATTTTCGCCGAATCGGGAAACGATCAAATGACGGTTACCGCTGTTTTTTCTCGTATATAAACCCTGATATTATATTATCTAACACCCTAAAGCATAAAAAGTCAAGAAACTGCAAACGCATTTTGATAGAATATAATCACAGAAAGAGAGTGATCAAATGAACTGGATTCAAGGCATACAAAGAGCGATTGACTATGTGGAAGCTAACATTACCGAAGAGATCGATTATGAAGAAGTGTCAAAGCAGGCATATTCCTCGTCTTTTCATTTTCAGAGAGTATTCGGTATTCTATGCGGCTTTTCACTTGGAGATTATATCCGTATGCGAAGACTTTCTCTTGCAGGCGAAGAGCTGTCAAAGGGAAATGCAAAAATCATTGATATAGCGATGAAATACGGATATGATACATCAGAGGGATTTTCCCGTGCCTTTACCAGATTTCACGGCATTGCACCAAACGAAGCAAAGCATGGCGGCAAGGTCAAAATATTTACTCCTTTGTCTGTAAAAATGGTATTAACAGGAGGAAGTAAAATGGATTACAGAATTGAAAAAAGAGATGCGTTTGAGGTGGTTTGCAAGAGAAAGAGCGTTAGTAAACCGCAGTCGGCAAATGCGACAACCGATATTACAGCATTGTGGCAGGAGTACGGTGTAGACGGAACAATAGGGAAACTAATTTCTTATATCCCTGAAAATCCGGTTATGAAAGGACTGCTCGGTATATGTTTTTCATCGGAACTTAACGCAAAGCAGTTTCCGTACGGTATCGGTGTTGAATATGACGGCAGAAAGATAGACGATGATTTTGAGGTAGTAACCATTCCGAAGAACACTTATGCGGTATTTACAAGCAAAGGTAAGATGCCCGATGCGTTTATTGAAACCTATCATAGAGTAGTTACCGAGTTTTTCCCACAAAGCACACAGTACGAATATGCCGAGAACGTGGAGTTTGAGGTCTATTCCTCAGCAGATACTTCAAGTCCCGATTATCAGTGTGAAATTTGGATTGCAGTAAACGAAAAGAAGCAGTAACTTGCATCATTTTGAACACCGTTTATAACAAATTATTATAAGGACACCGAAGGTGTAATCTTGTCTTTTCCAAAAATTAGTTTTGGGTGGCAAAGACGCTTGATAAATTGAATTTAAAATTACTATTCGGGAATTTTTAACAATCGCTGCAACTTGTACAGTATGGGA
>DBXL01000133.1:0-812 GCA_002309275.1 Ruminococcaceae bacterium UBA1213
GTATAATTCATCAATCCATAGCTCCTTTTTTTAATCAAGAAAATTTTTTATCTGCACCTGTTTTACACTGATATTCAGTAAAAAAATTTAATATCAGACAGGCTTGCATTTGTAATTTTCAGACACTAAAATCCTCTGCGACGCATGGTCAACAGAAACGGTCCGTCAATATCATTCAAATCGACTGCACCAAAACTTCGGCTGTCATCTGTATTTTCCCTGTAATCATTGAGGATAAATGCTTTCCCCTCCTCAACCGTATAGGGAAACGGAATCTTTGAATTTTCCGCCTTATGTGTGGGATAAAAAATATCCTCCGATGCAATCGCACTATCAATCAATAGTTCACCATTTTCAGTAATATCAATCACGTTGCCAGCCAAACCAACAACCCTGCCTGTGCGGATTTTGCCGTCATGCCTGTAAAGAACCGCAGCATTTAAATAAGGCTGCTGGAGCTTCAGCGAAACAATCAAATCACCATCATTAACTGCAGGGTGCATATTATTACCATAGTTAATAGTAATTCCAAGAATAAACGTGAAAACCAGCCACACCGCAACTACAATCACCGAAATTCTTATCAGAAGATTAACCGCAAGATGTTTGGTCGATACCGGTGGCGGCTGCCTGCTTTCTTCTAAGTTTTCATCGGGCAGGCACTCTTTTATTTCTTCTTTTTTTATTTTGGGTTTCATACTATTCTCCGTATTTTTTATCAGGCATTCAAGTAAGAAAATCAGCAATGATTAACAAAAAGTAAATAATGATCATTAGTCAGTATAGTACTTTAATAACTGTTATAATACTTT
>DBXL01000133.1:858-9871 GCA_002309275.1 Ruminococcaceae bacterium UBA1213
CAATAGTTCCTTGAAAAAAATCAAAGAAACTGCACGAAATTTGTAAAAAATACAAAAAATGCAATTATTTTATTACAATTTTTATATATAATTTAAGAATTGTATTACTGTCTTTTATAGATTTTCTCTTTTGTTTATGCAGTTTAACCAAGGCAAACAAATCCAGGTATTCCTAACAATAAATCAAAAATTAGTTGCGTTTTTTTTAAAAAAAGCGATATAATTAATATATATTTTTTATGCTCTAAAGGTAGTTGTAATAGACTGCAAAAACCTTTTAAAATAATAACAGTACACAATGAAAGGATATTGCACTTATGGACATCAGACGTGAAGATATTTCCAAGCTTATCGGAAAAAGAATACAGCGTTTCAGAATACAAAGAAATATGAGTCAGGAAACTCTTGCCCTTGCCGCTGAAATACACCCCGCCTATTTTGGCAGAGTAGAACGAGGTGAACGCTGTCCCACTGTTGACACTCTTTTCAAAATCTCCCAAGGCTTGAAAGTGCCCTTGTCGGAATTGCTTGATATTTCCGCCGAGATAGTCGAAAAAATAATCCATCTCCGGCAACAGAAACCCTGACTTCTTCCTCCGCCGAAAATTCCTCCCAATGCAATAAAACAGCTTTGACGAAAATTTCGTCAAGGCTGTTTTGCTTGTCAGGAAAGCTGTTTTTCCGAATATTTTATCTAAGGAAAATCACGGCTCAGATGTCGTCCGGATAATCCGAATCATCGTCTGTATAATCTGAATCATCTACAGAAAATGAGGGATTATCAAGTTCAGAGGCATAACCATTGTTTCTCAGGTAGTTCAGCGTATTGGTATAGGTTTCAGACACCTGTATGCGAACGGTTTCTCTGATGATGGTATTGCCTAAACTTTCACCGTATCCTATACTCAAACAATAACACCTGTCGCCTGCATATACACTGTCACGCATTATTCTGCTTTTATAGTATTCCTTATCGGCAAGAATATCCTTTTTCAGAGCGTCAACAAGTCCCTTAAGGAACTTTTCATCTGTTTTGAGATTGATATTGCCTGTGGGATAATATCTTTCTGTTTTTCCGGAATAGCCTGTTATATCCATATCGGCAACTACAGGAAATTGACTGATTCTTTCCACAAAATTCTCTTCCCAGAGTTCGGGATTGGACAGCTTTTTGTATTCATCCGAATTGTACAGCTTTCTCAAAAGTGCCTCTATCTTCTCGTAATCATATGGGGAAAGCGATAATTTACCGCAATGCAGATAATAACATCTCTCTGTCGTAAAACCAAACTTCTTGTTATACTTGAAAGAAAAATTGGAACTGAATGACAAAGGATATTTGGATACACAATCCTCGCTTTCATAATAACTGTAGTAATCATTACGACCAATGCCCATATAGTAAGGACGGGGCGTATTTTTCAGTGTACCCTCTGTCATAAGCTTGTGTATCTCAATAATCGTTTTGATATTTTCGGGATCCTTGTATTCCATATGGTCATATTGGAATACAACACTGCTGATATTGCTTTCGGCAGGAATATAGGTATCAATTCCCATTCCCGTTGTCATTGCAAACAGAAGTCCGAGTGCAGCCGCTGTTGTGCCTGCATAGGCAAGCAGTGACGGAAGAAGTTTTACTTTCGTACCCCTTGAAAAAACCAGATGAAGAATAATGAAAGCCGCAAATCCTGTAATGATATACCAGAAAGCAAATATAAATACATTCGAGAAGCTTGACTCCTGACCGCTTACAGCAGCCATTCCCGACAATCCGCCTGCAAGTACCGATATGCCCGCTTTTATAACAATCGGAAGCCACTTGATATTGAATTCATTCTGAGCGGTTTCCGCTTTTCTTGTTTTTGCGGCATAATTTCCCAGCAGAATCATTCCTGCTGTGAAAAGAATACTCCAGATAACAGTTGCCCACATTGCTGTCATCTGTCCCAGAGTGCAGTAAATGTCAAAGAAAGCACTGAATCCCGCAGGGGCAAAGAGCGTCATGAACGGAGTGTTAAAAAACTGATTGCTGCCGGCCAATCCGGGTATCATGGAATAAGCCAAAGCTATGAAAATGGCGACGACGCCCATATAAATGCCATTTGCACCGAAGGCAATGATTACGGAATCAAGAGAAGTTCCACAGCAATAGGCGATAAGAGCTGTAAAACTATATACAGCAACTATCGTAATAATTCCCATCAGAATAAAGCCGAGTTCTATCCTAAAGCATTGTGTACTGCGGCAGGTAAGTGCCATCACGATAAATGAACCCACTGTAAAGGGAATCGTTACTGCCGTGATACCGCCCAGAAGATGCGAAAAGTAAAGTGTTGACCTTGTAGCAGGTACGGCACCGAACATATCCGTACTTCTTTTGTTGTGAAGAAAACCGAATGTATGAATGGCGGATGCGATAGAGAAAAATACAGCACCTAACTGAGCGATAAACATTGAAACATATCCCACTGTCGCCGTGGGAGCATCATTAATTGTTTCTGTGCTTGTGCCTGAATTGGAAATGGTTATCAATGCCTGAATATCAATGACAATGCCCACCATCATCAATACGGCAAATACTATCATTAAAGCCCTGTTTCTTCCGAAAGCCCATTTATAGAGCTTTGCCAAATTTTTATTTGTCGAGGATATTGTCGATGTCATAACCTACCGCCTCCATTTCACTAATAAATACTTCCTCCAAAGTCAGCGGAAGCATTTCCATATATATCGGTTTCTGAGCCTGTATCGCCTGCTCAATCGCCTGACCGTCACCCTTTATTGTAAATGTCATCATTCTGCCCTGCTTTTTGACGCTGACAATATCAAGGTCATTGAATACGCCTTCGCCAAGCTCATTTTCAAATACCGCCTGAACACGATGGATACCCAGCTTCGCTTCATCAAGGTCTTTTTCCATTACCACTCCGCCCTTATGTATCAGACCGATATGGTCGCATACATCTTCAAGTTCTCTGAGATTGTGCGATGCAATAATAACAGTCGTTTTGTTATCGGAAACAAGCTCCATGATAAGCTTTTTAATAAGCTGACGTACAACCGGATCCAATCCGTCAAATATTTCATCAAGCATCAGATACTTCGGACAAGCCGAAAGTGCTATCATCAGTGCCGCCTGACGCTGCATTCCCTTTGACATATTGACGATCCTGTCTTTTTTCTTGATAGGAAATATACTGCAAAGTTTTTCAAACTTTGCCTCGTTCCAAGAGGGATAAAACTCCCTGTAAAACGATGCCATGCTGTCAAGTGTGGAATGATTGTAAAAATAGGGATAATCTGAAATGAAAAAGCATTTTTCCTTTAATGCGGGATTTTCATATGTGCTTACTTCGTCTATTTCAGCACTGCCGCTGTCAGGCTTGAATACTCCTGCTATAATCCTGAGCAATGTACTTTTTCCCGAACCGTTCGAGCCTATCAGTCCGAAAACAGAACCCTCGGGAACTGTAAACGACAGATTTTCCAGTGCCGTTTTATCTCCGAATTTCTTTGTGATATTCTTAATTTCAAGCATCAGAACTGCCACCTCCATTATAAACATCATCTGCAAGATCCATCACATCTTTATACGCAACACCTAAATTACGAGCATTCGTCATATCTTTTTTCAAGTCTTTCATTGTACTTTCTTTCAGACCTGCCAGTCTGCCGGAACTGTCTGCAATAAACGAACCCTTACCTACAACCGAATAAATATACCCGTTCTGTTCAAGCATCTGATATGCCTTTGATACCGTGTTGGGATTGATGCCAAGACTTGTTGCAAGTTCTCTCACAGTAGCTATTTTTTCCTGCGGCAGCAGAAGTCCCAGCGATATTTCCTTTATCACCTCATTATATATCTGCTGATAAATAGGCTCTCCGCTTCGGTAATTGATATTGAATGTACTGAACAAGCTTACTCCTCCTTTCAGATAACCATATTTGTACTATGTCAATCAGTACAATCGAGCTTTAACAAAACGCCGTTTTATCCCACGGCGTAAAAAAACATTGATAGCAAAATCTTACCGGACACTGTATAATTGTATTACATCAATTAGTACAATGTAAATATAGCATATCGTTTTCCGATTGTCAATAGGTAAATTAAAAAAATAAGCAGAAAATTTCCCTGTATTTTTCTTCATCTCCTTAAATAATACAAATTCGGCAGGTTGTGACATACTCCCCCGCCTACGCTACGCTTAGAGGCGGGGGCTTCTCGCTCAAGTATGGTAGCCCATACAGTATCAACGAGCTATCCCCGTGTGTCCCACGGTTCTTATTTTTGTTTTATGCTAATGCTATTCTCATACCTTCATTTCGTATGTTTACAGCAGCGTTTATATCTCTGTTATGATGTGTTTGACAACAAGGACAAATCCATTCCCGAACAGACAAATCTTTTGTTTCGCTATTTTTGTATCCACAAGCACTGCAAATTTGTGAACTTGCAAAGAATTTATCAATTTGTATAAGTCTTTTCCCAAGTTCCTCTAACTTGTATTTCAAAAATACTGTGAACATTCCCCAGCCGTTATCCGAAACGGATTTGCCGAAATTCAGCGACTGTGACATTGCCTGCATATTCAGATTTTCAATGCACACACAATCATAAGCATTGGCTATCTGCCTTGATTGCTTATGCAGAAAATCCTTTCTTTGATTGGCAACTTTTTCATGCAGTTTGGAAACTTTGATACGCTGTTTTTCTCTATTTTTGGAGTTTTTCACCATTTTGGACAGCTTTCTTTGTTCTTTTTTGAGTTTCTTTTCGGAAAGTCTGTAATATCTCGGAAATTCGGGACAATTTCCGTTGCTGTCAACATATAATTCGTGCATGGAAAAATCCAAGCCCAAAAAATTCTGCATTTCTGTTTGAGGTACTTGGTTCTCGTACTCAAACAAAATACTTGCATAGTATTTTCCGCTTGGTGTCTGACTTACAGTAACAGACTTCAAAATATAATCAGAAGGAACATTCCGATGTTGTTTCACTTTGACTTTTCCGATTTTGGGCAGTGTAACCGTTCCGTTTTCAAGTTTGATATTATTATTCACGCATACCGTTGTATAACTTTTCTTATTTTTTCTTGACTTGAATTTTGGAAATCCGACTTTTTTATCTCTGAAAAAATTTTGAAAAGCCATATCAAGATGTCTTAATGCCTGCTGTAATGATATGCTGTCTACATCCCGCAAAAATTCTTTTTCTTTTTTAAGCAGTGTCAGGTCATTGGCACATTTTGTATAGCCAAAAGTTATTTTTTCTTCTTCATAGCTTTTGATTCTTTTTTCAAGATAGTAATTGTATATCATTCGTGTACAGCCGAAAGTTTTTGAGAACATTACTTTTTGTTCCTCATTCGGATATATTCTGAACTTATATGCCTTATTCACTGACCTTCACCGCCTATTTTTTCAGATATTTTTTAATTACATCTTATCATCAGATTTTTGAATTGTCAAGATTTTTGCAGCCCTTACGGGCTGGCGGCAATTCATCCCCGACCTATAGAGGTCGGAGTCTTCTTGTCGCATTAGGATAAAAGATTTATCAGCAAGGAAACCCAGACATCTGCCAAGTATTTAAGACGCTTGCAGGAACTTTCAGGAGCTCCCGAAGGCATGGAACCATTTTATCATACACTGAAACGCATTTATGTAGATATGGCTCACGCTGAAACAAAGAAAAATCAAAAAACAATCGGTACTTACTGTGTAATGGCACCGCCTGAGCTGATATATGCATCAGGTGCAGTTCCCGTAAAGCTGTGCAGTGGAAATTATACAGCTTTTTCAATAGGTGATGACATTGCTCCCAGAGATGCCTGTCCGCTTGTAAAAGCCGTTGCGGGATTCAAACAAACAGGGCTTATGCCTGTATATGAGGACTGTTCCATGATGATTGTACCCATAACGTGCGACTGCAAAAAGAAAATTGCAGGAATGCTTTCAGAAAGATGTGAAGTGACAACTCTGCATATTCCTGCCACAAGAGAAGATAAAGACATTGAAGCATTTATGAATCAGCTTTATGACCTCATGGAAAAACTGGAAAATGTCACAGGAAACACAATCACCTATCAGAGTTTATCCGACGGTTTCCGAAAAGTAGGCTATGCACAGTATGAACTTTCAGAGTTCATCAGGCTGAAAAAACAAATGCCTTATTTAATCAGAGGCAGTCATGCTATGGCGATACTAAATTCAGCGTCTTATATGCCTGCTGATGAATGGGGAAAGGCACTTCACAAAGTGAATTTGTCACTTGAAAAGAGGATAGCCGAAAACAAAACCGTCACTTCCAAAAAACTTCCCCGAATCATGCTGACAGGCTCCCCAATCGTTTTTCCCAATATAAAAATCCCCCTTTTGATAGAGGAAATGGGAGGAATAGTGGCAGGCGATGAAACCTGCATGGGAGAAAGAGGAATGTGGGATCCTGCCGTTATCACAGATAACAGTTTTGACGGCATGATAAGCGCTTTGGCAAATCGTGCATTGCGTCCGTGTCCGTGTCCGACATTTGCCGACAATTCACAGAGAATTTACCGTCTGAAACAGCTTATCAAAGAAAATAAAATTCAGGGTGTTATTTATCATGTTCTGCGTGGGTGTCTGGTATATGACTTTGAATACAGACGCATTGAAGAAGAACTCGGAAAGCTGGGAATCCCCGTCATACGCCTTGAAAGCGACTACAATGAGGAAGACATAGAACAGCTCAGAATAAGAATAGAGGCATTTATAGAACTTATCAAGCTGAAACAGGCACCCGAAAAAGTGATGACCGTGAGAAAAGATTTTTAAGGAGAAGCAATTATGAATAAATATTATATCGGTCTTGACGGAGGTTCGACTTATTTAAAAGCCGCCCTGATAGGCAGAGGACGTGTCATAGATACAATGGTACGCAATACAGGCATAGACAACGACGGCACAGCCCGTAAAATCGCAAAGGAACTTTGCAAAAGAAATTCTCTTTCAGCGTCTGACATAGGCTATATCATGGCGACAGGATACAGCCGAAAAGTGCTGGAAGTGGCAGATGATGATATTTCAGAGATAACAGCCCATGCCTACGGGGTACGCCTGACGGCTCCCAAAGAGTACCGCCCCGGCATGATAATCGACATAGGCGGACAGGATTCAAAAATAATATACCTTGACAGCAGTTATGGTGTAAAAAATTTCAGTATGAATGATAAATGTGCGGCAGGTACGGGAAAATTCATGGAAGTAATTGCACAGATACTGGAAACTACCATAGATCATGTAGGACCTCTTTCCCTTCAGGCAACCAATCCATGTGATATAAACAGCACTTGTGTCGTGTTTGCACAATCGGAAGTCATATCGCTTGTAGCAAGAAAATACAACCGCTGTGACATACTGGCAGGAATGCATATTTCTATGGCAAAAAGAATCATCAAAATGATGAAGAAATCGGAAAAAGGCGGAGATATTCTGATGACAGGCGGAGGAGCTTTGAATACGGGACTTCATCATGCTTTTGAAGAAGAACTGATGAGAGATGTATATATTGCTCAATATCCTCAATTCAACGGTGCAATCGGTGCGGCTCTCATTGCAAGCGAAAGGGGCTGAAAAAAAAATGATTGTCACAGCTTTTCTTGAAAGTCTTACGGCTGCGGCATCTGTGGGAATGGGCTGCGGAACGTGCTGCGGCTCCGGCATCAGTACAGCTTTATACGGCTATCTGACTACCCACATGAAAAATATGAAACAGTCATTTTTAGGCTTTATTGAATTTTTTCTGGGAAAATTCATTGCAGTAATCGCCCTGTGCTGTATTGCCTCCGTTGCAGGCAGTAATATCATAGATGAAAACGGCTGTATATTCGGCATAAAAACAGCTTTAATAGCTGATACAGTCATGCTTTTTATGGGAATATGGCTTTTAATCGGCTGGATAAAGGAACGGTTGGGACATAAAAACTGTAAAAGCTGTAACGGCTGTAAAAGTGACAAGTCAAAAACACATGATTATCAAAAATCCAATCATGCGGCACTTATCGGTATGGGAATCAGTTACGGAGCGTCACCATGTGCCCCGCTCATTCTGATGACAGGCTATGCAGCATCTCTTTCTCTGGGCTATGCCGCACTTCTGGGAGCAGTGTTTGCAATGGCAAGCACCATTTCACCCATGCTTTTCATGCTGTTCATATCGGGTATTCTTGCCGGAAAAATGTATAAGGAAATCCCGCAGTATCTGACATGGTTCAGACTTGCCTGTTATATCATGCTGATAATTCTTTTTACCGTCAGTTTATTAAAAGAGGTGAATTTATTATGAGAAAAAGGAGTATTACAGTATTTTTGAGTGTATATGCGGCACTGTGCATAGCCTACGGTGTCGGAAGCAGTGTGATAATGCCTGATAACAGCGATATAATTGCAGAAATCAGTCAGGAAAACTCACAAACGGATTTTTCGGAAAATCATACCGTGACAGAAAGCAGTGCCGATAATATGGAATCTGTCATTCAGAAAGCAAATGAAATCAACTCTTCCGAGAATTCTGCCGAAAGCAGCGTAAACAGCAGTAATGAATCAAGCGAAACGGAATCTTCTGTTCAGAATGATAATGAATTCAATTTTCCTGAGCAGTCTGTCATCAATAATGAAGTACAGCAGAGTGAAGAACAGATTGAAGAAGATGACGGAGAGGAATATGCAGAGGAAAAACCCTCTCTGGAGGAATTTTTGAAAAGCCTGAGATGCAGTGGATGCAGGCATAACTGTACGCTTTTTTCTCCGAGATGTATGAACGGTGCAAGGAAGGCAAGTCAGGCAGAAAGTCAGTATTATCAAACATACAACTATAAATGAGCAAATTTGAAAAAACTGCACAAATAGACAGTCCCAAAACAACTTTTAATCAATTCAAATGTATCGCTTCTCCGACCCCTCCGTCAAAAATCGACAATTAAAATTGTCGATTTTTGCCACCTCCCCTTTCAGGTAATGTCGTCAA
>DBXL01000182.1:0-134 GCA_002309275.1 Ruminococcaceae bacterium UBA1213
TTCAGAAAAGAATATCATGTCAATCAATGGTTGTTTAAATACTGGCAGTTTTGCAGGGGAAATTATGAAGTACGTTCCGATAAGTTCGGAGAGTGCTTTCATATAGAGGAAAAAAATTTCAATGACTTGTGCAG
>DBXL01000182.1:321-3584 GCA_002309275.1 Ruminococcaceae bacterium UBA1213
ATTGCTAATTGCTAATTTTATAAAAGGGGTTGTTAAAAAATGGGAAAGTTCATATGGCTGATAGGCGAAAATCTGAGTAAAACGGCAGATAATAACGGATATTATTTCTGGCGTGGAGCTGTGAGGAAAAAAGATGATATAGATAAGTATTTAGTCCTTGAGAAAAATCCCGATAATGTTGCATTGTATAAGGAGTTGCCCGAATACTGCAAAAAGTTCATTGTATGGAGAGATACAGCGGAACATTTAAAATTGTATGTGCAGGCAGATATGTTTTTAGTAGCACAGAGTTACAGAGATGTCCGCCCTGAAAACGTTCTCGGCAGAAAACTGGATTTGTCAACAGAAAAGCCCGTTATCTATTTACAGCATGGTACACTTGGCATGAAAGTGCTGGATTATAAAGGCAAGTCTTATAATAATAACTTTTTCAGATTCGTGTATTATAACAAGCTTGTGAAAGAAAGCTTTGAAGAAATGAATGATTTCAAGCCGTATCAGATGTATTACGGGGAGTATCAGCCGAGATATATCGAGCTTGTAAGACGCTTTAAAGAGTATCAGCCTGAAAATAAAAGAATATTGTGGTTTCTGACGTGGAGGGAGTATCTGGGAAATAATCTTTCAACGAAAATTCTGATGAAGAAATTAAAGGGCGTTACCACAAGTCCCGAATTGCTGGAGTACCTTGACAGGACAAATACCGATTTAGTATTGTGTGTGCATAAATTCTTTGATGAAGAAAAAATACAAATGCTGAAAGGCGAGATTGACAATCCGCATATTATATTTGAACACGCTTCCGAAGTAGATGTAATGAACGAATTAGTAAAATGTGATGTGCTTATCACGGATTATTCATCAGTGGGCTTTGACGTGACAATTTTAGGCAAGCCTGTTATATTATTTCAGCCTGACATGGAGGACTATCTCAAAAAGAGAAAGCTTTACTGCACGACAGAAGAACTTGATGAGTGCAATATCAAGAAGTCAAAGGATTTAATAAAAGCACTGGTGAATGAGGAATACGGAGTAAATCCGTTTTTCCGTTCAAGACTGCCTGAAAACATTGATTTTGATTATATACTGGCAGGAAAGCATATTTCAAAGATGTACAAGGATTTTGCGAAGATACAGCACCATAAAATCACATTTTTAGGATATAATTTCTACGGCATAGGCGGAACGGTATTTGCAACAAGGGCATTGGCTGAAGCTTTTCTTGAAAAGGGCTATTTAGTGCAGTTGCTTTCTTTAAAGAAAAATCAGAAGCCGAAACAGATGCCGTATGCACTGAATTTGAAACCGCTGTATGATGCGAACAGAAAAAGCCCTTTGAATCTGTATAAAAGGCATTTTTACAGGAATAAAAAGCTGTTTTCATACTTGATATATGATAAGGATATAGTGAATTTAAAGCCGTATGCAGGATACAGTTTGACAAAGTGGCTTGATGAAACGAACAGTGAAACCGTTATTTCAACGAGGGAATCCCTGCATTTGTTTTTGAATGACGGCAAGTCGGAGATGATAAAGAATAAAATCTATTTTTTCCATTGTCCTGTGGAGATATTCAATGAAGTATTTCCGAATATACTGCCTGAGCTGAATAAATGTGACATAGACAAGGCTGTATTTGTAACGGAAACCAACAGACAAAAATATATAGAGGAATTTGGATTCACGAATTATAAACAGCATATTGTATTGGGAAATTGTCTTGAATCGTCGAGGTCGGTTGCAAGAGAGGAAATTATGCCCGTAGAGGAAAAGGACGTTTACAGGGGAATCTATCTTTTAAGAGTGAGCGAGGACAGGGAAACCGATATAGATAATTTGATAGGCTACGGCTGTTATTTGCGTGATAATGACGTAAGAAACATAGTAATAGATGTATATGGCACAGGAAACTATGTAGAAACATTCCTTGACAGGCTGATAGAGGAAGATTTGACGGATTATATCAAATATAAAGGCAGTACGTCAAACGGTCCGGGTGAGATAAGAAAGCATGATGCGGTAGTAGATTTTTCGCTTAATCATTCATTCGGAATGCCGTATATAGAGGGCATTATGAATGGCAAGATGGTTTACTGCATGGAGAATCAGGGTTCAAAGGAAGTCATGGCAAAGATACCCGAAGCATATATACAGTCTTACGAGGACTTGACAAAGAAAATACAAAGTTTGCCCGAAATGCCCGTAGAGAAGTTGCAGGAATATTATGATATAATCGGAGAGAAGTATTCGAGAGAGGCTCTTGCAAACATGATGATAGACTATATGAATAAGTAAAAAAAGAGTTCCTGCAAAGTTTGCAGGAACTTCTTTCAGTCTGTTTCAAATTCAAGAATATCTCCCGGCTGACAATGCAGAACTTCACATATTGCTTCGAGGGTGGAAAATCGGATAGCAGTAACCCTGTTGTTTTTGATTTTGGAGAGATTGACGTTAGAGATACCTACTTTTTCGGCAAGTTCATTGAGAGATATTTTTCTTTCAACCATCATTTTGTCGAGATGAAGAACGATTTTACCCATAGTTGCACCTCATCATATCAAGCCATAGCTATCTTCTTGAAGTTTGTGGGCGTATTTGAAATATTCGGCAAGGCAAAGCATAAATATGCCGGAAACGGCACTTGTAAAATTGAAGTCTGCATGAAAACAGGACATATAGTTGCTTGCTGTGATACTTGTCATAAGGCATACAGCGGATACTCCAATAAAGCAGATACCGATTTTTTTCAGCATGGTGACGGCAGTTTCTTGAAAAGGGTTATCGGATTTAAGGATAGCGTGTATATTTCGGAAAGCGAAGGCAACAAGACAAAGAATAATGACAGTTCCAAGTGAGTAAATGAGCATGGCAGTTGAATTATAGGAGTTGAAAGCGGTCTGACAGCGTATTTGCAGTCCGTAAATTTCCAAACCGCTGAATATATCGGAATTTTCCTGATATACGAAATGCTTTCCGAAAGCGGTGCTTTTCACAAACTCCGAGCCTGCAAAAATTTCCGCACCCGAAAAAAACAGGAATATACCTGCTGTTGTCCAATGGAGCAGTTCGGCAATTTTGGAAATTATCACGGCAATTTTAATAAACTTTTTCATTTTATAAAACCCCTTGTTTTTTATTTCAAGTAAAGAATAGCATATAATTTAATGTTTGTCAATAAGTTTTTAATGATAAACATTAAATTTGGTGTTTTTGAGTAAGATAATTGCTATGAGATAGAGGGCGGTCAAAAGAAGTGTAAAGTT
>DBXL01000182.1:3604-6770 GCA_002309275.1 Ruminococcaceae bacterium UBA1213
CGGCAACGGGAATAAGTATAATAAATGAAATGATGTCGAGAATTTTCATGGAAGTGAAAGGTGAAAATTTTCTTGAAAGAAGTATAAAGAGAGCCTGACCTCCGTCAAGGGAGTCTATGGGCAGGCTGTTGAAAAGTCCCAAAGTGAGATTTGTATTGAAAAATATTTCCATATAGGGATTTTGAATAAAAAAATATGAAATTCCCGCAAGAATGAAATTGACAGTAACGCCTGCAAGTGTTATAATAATTTCTGCTTTGTCGGAGAGAGTTGTTTTTTTTCTGTCAATGATGGCAATATCAAAGAGAGTGAGTTTAATTTTCTGAGGATAAGAGCCAAAGTGACGGAGTGCAAGCAGATGCCCTGCTTCATGTGCGATAACGCCTGCAAAGCAGATGATAACTGACATAGATGTATCAAAGATAATAACGGCTGTCATAAGTGCGACAAGCGGAAAACTTAGTTCAAAGGATATTTTGCCGAGCTGAAAAGTCATGGCTGAGTGACCTCCGAATATTCGGAAAAACGGCTTGTTTCTGTAAGAGATGTGCTGTCGCTGAATTGGAGTGTGGAATTTGCCGTATCGGTGAAAACAGAGTTGGAGTAGTTTTCAAAGAACCATGTGCCGACAATGGAATGAATATTTCCGCCGACGGCTTTAATGACCAGAGCGGAAATAATTATGATAAAGCAGACTGCAAGCTGTATGATAATGAGAAGCTGAGAACGGATAAAAGATATTTTTTTGTTTTGCAAAAAAATCCCCCCTGCATAAAGATATATGCAGAGGGATTGGCAAAAATCACGCATTCCAGTATTTTCTGTCAAGGCTTCTGTATTGAATGGCTTCATAAATATGATTTTGATGGATAATTTCGGAGTTGTCGAGGTCAGCGATTGTACGGGAAACTTTGAGAATTTTGTCATAGGCACGCCCTGAAAGTCCAAGTATATCAAAAGCTTTCTGCAAAGCGGATTTTGCATTATTGTCCATAGGACACATTTCGGAAAGCAATGCAGGGGTTATTCTTGCATTGCACTTGATACCCGTATTTTTAAAGCGTTCATTCTGAATATGTCTTACACGGTCAACACGTTTCTTTATTTCGGCAGATGTTTCGGACTTCACGGAAGAAGAAAGTTCTTTGAACTCGACAGGAGGGACTTCAATATGCAGGTCGATTCTGTCAAGAAGAGGACCTGAAATTTTGGAGAGATAAGCAGAAACCATTTTCTTTGTACAGGTGCATTTTTTGGTAGGGTGTCCGAAGTATCCGCATGGACACGGATTCATGGCAGCTATGAGCATAATGGAACAGGGATAAGTAAGAGTGGCACTGACACGGGAAATAGTGATACTGCCGTCTTCCAGTGGCTGTCGGAGTACCTCCATGGCATTTTTATTGAACTCGGGCAGTTCATCAAGAAAAAGAACGCCGTTATGAGCCAGTGAGATTTCTCCGGGACGAGGGACAGCTCCACCGCCTGAAAGACCGGCATAAGATATGGTATGATGAGGATTTCTGAAAGGTCTGACAGTGATAAGAGGGAAATTTTTAGGAAGAGTGCCGGCAATGGAATGAATTTTGGTAGTTTCTATCATTTCATCAAATGTCATGTCGGGGAGAATGGTAGGCACACGTTTGGCAAGCATACTTTTGCCTGAGCCGGGACTGCCTATCAAAAGAATATTGTGACCGCCGCAGGCAGATATTTCAAGAGCACGTTTGGCGGCAAACTGTCCTTTCACGTCTGAGAAGTCTATGGAATATGCAGGCAGGAGAGAGTCATCAGGTTTGGCAGGGAGTGCAGGCGAAATTTTCATAGTGCCGTTGATGTACTCGACAGCCTGACGGATATTTTCAACAGGTATTATGTCAATTCCCTCGACAACAGCCCCTTCAGGGGCGTTTTCGGCAGGGACAAAAAATTTTTTAATACCGTTTTGTCTGGCTTGTATGGTCATGGGCAGAACGCCGTTTATAGCTCTGATTTCGCCGGAAAGGGAGATTTCGCCTATAAAAGCACAGTCATCAATATTATTTTTGATAGTGCCGGCAGAAAGCAGAATGGATATGAGGATAGGGAAATCATAGATAGAGCCGTATTTTTTAACATCGGCGGGGGCTAAATTGACGACGATTCGTCTGAGAGGGAATTCAAATCCGCAGTTTGTGACAGCAGAGCGTACACGGTCACGGGATTCTTTGATGGAAGCGTCAGGCAGTCCTCCTATATCAAATGCAGGGATACCTCTTGAAATATCGGTTTCGACGGTGACATCAAAGGAATCAATTCCGAAAAGTCCGATACTTTTAACTTGCACAACCATTGATTTTCACATCCTTGAAAGAAAAAAATTTATCTGAAAACATTATACCGTATTTTATGAGAATATACAATAATGTGTTTAGTCAAAATTACAGAAAAAACAGAAATATTTATTGTATGAGTGGGTTAAAATGGAAATTTTTTTGCAGTTTTTATAAAAATTGATTGACTTATCAAAAAAAATAGTGTATGATATTATTTGTGCAAACGGTGGTGAGATGTTCAGATGTTTGAGGAGATAGAGGCGAACGGTTTTGGAGAATTTTCCGACAATGAACTGATAAAGCTTTTCAGAGAGGGGAATCAGACAGCATTTCATCAGCTTGTGTTGAGGTATATGTTTGCGATAAAGAGAAAAGCAGCGGATATGAACTGCAGAAGCATGGATTTTGATGACTTGGTGCAGGAGGGCTTTTTAGGGCTTTATAATGCGGTAAATGGATATGATGAAAGGGGCGGAGCGTCTTTCAGGACATATGCAATGGTCTGCATAAGGAATAGAATGCTTTCAGCGTTGAGGAGTGCAGGCAGGGAAATTGATACAGAGGAACTGTCAGAGGAAATTCCCGCAAGAGCTGAAACAGAGCCTGAAAATGCTTTTATCATCAAGGAAGATTTTGCAAGGCTTGTGAGATACATAGAAGAGAAGCTTTCAAAATCGGAATTAAAAGTGCTGTCGCTGTATCTTGAGGGAAAGAGCTATGACGAGATAGCGTCAGAGCTGAATAAAAGCCGAAAATTCTGTGACAATGCCATGCAGAGAGTGCGGAAAAAATTAGCAATCAGCAGTTAGCAGTCAGCAATTTCAGCAGGGTTAATTTTTTCTGTAAGCTTT
>DBXL01000007.1:0-5949 GCA_002309275.1 Ruminococcaceae bacterium UBA1213
CCTGTAAAGCTGTTATTATAAAAGCTCTGTATGCCTATCTTGATAAGACGGCTCGGCAGAGTGAGCCTTCCCGTAAAGCCCTTGTATCTGAATGCATTGTCGCCTATGGCTTTTATCGCAAAATATCTGCCGTTTTTATCTACGACTACATCGGGAATAATCAAATCCATATCAGGTCGGCTGTAATCCGCAATGGGAGAGCCTGTCCATTCAAGATGCTCGCCGTCAAGAGTATAGTAACTGTCCGTCATGTAGTTGATAAAGAGAGTTTTTCCAATGCCTGCTATGTTATACTGCACGCCCGTAGCATGACCTGCATCACTCTTTGATGTGACGGTTGCAAGCTTGGCAACGGGTAAAATAATACTGTCTGTCATGCCGTTATATGAAACTGTGATTCTGGCTGATGTGGAGTCGGATTTTGAAGGGACTCTGTAAGTACCGCCATTTTTCGGACGGAGAGTATGCTCGATTCCATTGCTGTCGGTATAGACAAATGATGTTATCTGAAAATCATTTTCATCAACAACTGTCTGCTGTCCGTCAGAGTTCACCGCAATCACTTTTATATCACTTTTATAGAACGGTTCACCGTCTTCACCGTCTTTTCCATTGTCCTCGCACTCGCATACATACACCTTGTCCGCACCTATGAATATATAATCGGGTACTGCATCGGCTGTTGTTTTCAGCAGGGCAAGATTTTCTCTGGGCACTCCCCCTATTCCCTTTTCGATTTTCACGTCTGAAAGGTTATAGATTCCGTTTGCATTCGACGAGGAAGCCGTTTTTTCACTCACTGTCCATGCTGTTCCCGCCTGAACGTAAAATCTCGCCGTCTGGGAATGTTTCAGTGTAAATGTGCCGTCCTGACTGGTATAATTCAGCCGTCCTGTCTGAACATATTCCCCGTTTCCGTCAAGCTCATATATCCTGTACGGAATATTTTTGCCAGGCAAAGAGGAATTAATCTGGCTGTCCGTTATCCTTCTCACGTCAAGAGGCACGTCTGTAAGCTGTCTTAATTCAAATGTAAATTCATTGTTGTCTTCTTCCGTGCCTGTGACAAATTTCTGCACCTCTATCTGTGCTTCACGCTTGGAATTGACGATATAGGAAACACTCTGCTGAATCTCCGTTCCCACAAACTGTCCCCATTCATTCTGCGTGTCCTCGTCAAGCAGTTCTATAATACGGTAACTTCCCGTAACAGCGTGGTCAACATACGCCTTGACATCATGCTCCGGAAATACAACCTTCGGCATCATATATTTTTTAGCCTCCCCAAGCCCGTGAGAATACTTTTGAAGAGTTATTATGCCGTCTATTGCAGTGGTCTGCATGATACCCATGATATGCTCGTCACAAATAGAAGTCACATTGTAACTTTCCGCACCCTGCCTTGAATCATAACAGCATATAAAATACGGTATATTTCCTGCGGGAATCCAGTTTGCTCCGTTATATACCTGCACTGCCAGCTTCAGAACAGAGCCTTCATCCACTTCATCTGAACCTCCAAGCATTTTTTTGCATACAGCCGACTCCGGCTCTACGCTCCTTACAATATTCTTTATCACCGCAACAGGCTTTGTCTGAGAGTCGCCGTAAACAGCGTCATGCCCGTTTTCCTCATATTCGGGCGTTATGGATACATACGTATCTGCTTTGATAAAGCCCGAATCATAGATTTTATACTTGTCGCTGTCACTCTCTGTAATGCGGTACTGCCCTGTCCAGCCCTCCGCCTGAACGTGAGAACTGTTGATAACGACCTGTTTCCACGGCTCAATGTGAATGGGACTTGCTTTTTCCCAGTGCAAATCATATTCTATCTCACCTGTCAGCAGGTCAACCACATCAACTCTCTTTTCCTCGACAGTCGGGAATGTCCTCCATATACCCTGCGGATATTCGTCTGTCACGCAAAAAAGTTCAAGCTTTAAATCTATGGCTTCTTTTTTGCGGTTGCCCTGCTTGATAAGCCTTTCAATATATTCCTGTCCGACAGTGTCGCCGTCAACGGAAATATACTCCTTGCCTACAATGAAAACACCCTTTTTGCCGTTGGTAAATTCTGCCACACAATCCGTTTTTCCTGCCGTACCCGTAAAGGGTGCCTGAGGCTGACCTGTCGCATACTCTCCCTCCGAAACGGGATATATCTGGATAAACTCGTCATCTTTATATTCATATATCCGATATTGCAGTCCCTCTTTTACAGCGTCACGGAAGGTAACCACTTCACCCCGCCTGATAAAGAAATTGCCCTGTTCATCTGTAAATTCGGTTGTGGTAACAGTTCCGCTCTCTCTTATAAACTCATGCCTGCCTCTTACGAACTCGTCACTTCCGAAATCCCTCTGCACTTCAAAATACATTCCGAATTCTTTTCTGTCGAGTTCTTCAACATCGGTATCACGGGGGTCATACGCAACCCTCTTTTTTACAACTATATCTCTTAAAATATAGTCATTGGTATATTCAGCAGATGTACTCTGCTCCAATTTCGGCATGGATACGGTAATCGTGCCGTCAGCGTCACCCGTAAGGCTCTTATAATTTTCATATTCCTCCCCGTCAAGATACTCTCTTATATCATACGTTCTCTCTGCAATAAGGTCTTTGATAACAGCCGTTTCATCTGCCTTAATGCTGATAAAGGGATTTTCCTCACTTGTAACACGCCACTCCTCCTCATCGGATTTTTTCCACTTTATGTCCATAAGGGGTTCTGTTGTTTCACCGTAAAATATTTTGAATTTGAATTCAAGGTCAGCATCATGTATTTGGCGGTGTGACAGTTTCTTTGTAAGTGTCAGCCTTTTATACAGATACACATTCTTCATTTCGCTTTCACTGCCGTTTAATGCAAGAATGCCCGCCACATACTTTTCATCATAGGGTACCCAGTACAAACGTGTTTCATAGTCAAAAAATTCATCAATTTTATACTGCACTCCCGCCTCCCCGGGCAAAAGTGCCGCTATCTGACCTGCTTTTAAATAAAACATTCCCTCACTGTCGGTATATCTCTTTTCTATGATAACAGGAGAAGTTCCCCTGCCGTCAAGACGCTTATCCGCCACTATCCAGTATTCCTTGTTTGCAACGGGAATTCCGTTTGCCGTAAGCTTGAATTTGAAAGTCATATTGACTGCTTCGGGCGGTGCGTCATCGGGAACAGCCATTGTATGCTTTGTAAAATAAAGTACAGGTCTGTATTTATTCGTAAAATTATGCCTGACGGTATATACGGCAGCTCCCTGCACTTCCTCATTGGTATGTGTGCATTCCCAGAAAGGATTGTCAATCTCACTGATAACTGCTTCAGAGCCTTTATCTATATTCATAAATTGAGCCAGCTGACCGTGACGGAGTTTGAAATTCCCGTACTCATCTGTTGCAAGGAGTACCGCTGACGGTTCATATATTCCGCTTGCTTCATTCCATGTATAGAGCCTGTATTCCTGATGAGCAAAGTCAATATAATTCGGTACGGCAATCAAATTTCCCTCACCATCAAAAGTAATATTGAAGTCACCTCTGCGGTGCATTTTTATATTGAAAGTAAACTGTGTATTCAATGCACTTTCGGGGGCATAGGAAATATTTTTGCAGACTTCAATGCTTGACGGTTCCATCTGAGAAACTACTGTAGGCAAACTTGTGATAGTGGCTGAGGTTCGGGGTTCTCCGTTGATAATCTGTTTTGCAAAATACTTTGCGTCATTATAGGAAAATTCTGCTTTTCTTGTCGTATCCTTACAGTAGGGATAGATACTTTCCGTTTCTGAATTCATGTCTTGGGGAGGAGATGTCATATGTATTCTCAAACCGATAGTATCATTGGGATTCAGTCTGAATTTTCCGAGAGATACGGCTATGCCATAGACCTGTACGGCTCTGCCCTCATTCTGCATTTGTTCGACAGATTCTCTTGTGTACCACCCGTTTCCCTGTGTTAAAAGGCTTTCGGGAGAATTGACATCTGCACCTTCATCATCATTATGCACAAGTACCTCTTCCCTGCTTTTACGGGGGAGCTGATGTCCGTTTTCGTCAAAGCCGTTGATGTAATAATAATATGCAGGTACAACGGGCACACCGTCTTCTCCGCTGTGCTCCTGATTGAACAGGGCAATTTTTGACCTTAAATCATTGTCTATAATATAATCAAATCTGCCGTACCAGTAATTGCTTTCACTCGAGAAAACAAAATCGTCATTGATAAGCTCCTGAGGAGCATCTCTGTCCCTTGCGGTATCAAAGTAGTCATATATAACAATATCCGTGAGGGGTGTCTGCACGGTCTTTATCTGTATGCGATAAGTGTAGCCCTCTCCGAGCGGTACTGTTGCAGAACGGGAAAATTCTCCGAATTTATCGTAATCTGCAAGGACTTCTTTTTTTATCTCACTTTCAGAAGCCTGTGCAACAATGGAGTTGACAGAACCCTGCATATAAATAACGGTGGGTATATCCGTTACACCGTCACCATTTATGTCACTTGAGAAATAGGCATAGTCATCAGGGGCATTTCCGTTATCCAAAAATACCTTGTCTGCCTCTCCAAGCAGGGGAGTATTTCCCATTGTACCCATATTTTCAGCCGTCACGTCATCCGGCAGAAAACACGCTATATTTTTGGTACTTCCTGCAATTTTCTCATCTACCCATGAATAGTATGCTCCGAAACTCACTCCCCACGCTTCACACCACATACTTTTACGGCTGTGCGGATCGCTGATTATCTCATTCCATGCAAAATTTTCGGGTACTTCCAGATGAAATGCCACAAGTGTACGTCCTGTATTGTTATAATTGAATTTTATATCCTGCGGATTAACTGTAACAGTAACCTGATTGGAGTTGAAATCATTGTAGAAAGTGTTTTTCATGTCAAGTTTCATGAGCCTTCCTGCATAAATCTCCTGAGAGGGATCAAACTGTATGCCGTAGGGCAGGAGGTCATAAAATACAATTTTACTTCTGCCCGGGCGGAGAAAACCGGAATTTTGTGAAAGCACGTCTATATCATTGGCATTATTGACATAATAGCCGTCAGCCGACATGAGATTATACCGTATGCGTACACAGCCCGCTTCCGAGTCGTTTCGTACAAGAGTACCTGTTTTCATGGATTCCGCATGGGGTGTGAGCTGATAAAGCTTTGCCCTGCCGTCACTATATACCGCATTATATTGCTGTGTTACATACCCGTTATCCTTTTCATAATAAAACATATTCGCCTGATTGATAAGCGTAACGTTTTCAATATCTCCCCCGCTGTTTTTCAGACGGGCAACATATCTATTAAAAACAGGTGAAGTATCCTTTATGCAGACAGAAAGGTCTATTTTACATTCTGTCTGATAGTTCACCGTTTCACGCTCTGCACGAATGTGAAAAGGCTGTCTTGCGATAAGCTCGACAGGAAATTCATATATCCCCTCTGTACCTGAGATTTCTCCGACAAGCTCATAATCGCTTGCACCAAAAAAACAGGCATATATTTTCATATTGCAGTTATTTTCGGGAGTATCCGTTTCATCTTCATACGGATCATAGCCCGTGTCACGAAAACTGATTTTTACCGATGAAAAATAATAGTCCTCTCCGGAAAGGTGAGATATTTCGGCAGAACTGTTGGAGTGGGAATAAAGTGTTTCATCTCCCGTTACCACAACATAGGATTTTCCATCGATTCTCGTTCCAAGACGCTGACTTGAATTATTGTCAGTGACATGGGTATAGCCGTAGTCACTTACGGAACTTCTGACAGTAAACGGAAAAACTGATGCACAGGCACTGTTATTTGCCATTGACAGCTTATATACATCAAGCCAGCTGTAATAGTCACCCGCATCAGTTTTGGAAAGGTAATTTTCTCCCTGATGGTATTCCCATTCATATTCCTGATAGGTATGATTGGCAGAACTGTATAAT
>DBXL01000007.1:6054-7705 GCA_002309275.1 Ruminococcaceae bacterium UBA1213
CTGTTTTTGGAATTGCTGACTATCTCATATCTTCCGTTTTCGAGAGGGCGGATATTACGGCTGAATCCGACTATCTCTGCACCGTTTATATTAAGCGTATCCTCAAGAGTGATATTATAAGGCTGATTCGCTTCGGCACTGATATTTATATCCCATGCAAGATAACCGTAATTTTCAAAGTCAAGCCATTCTTCCGTAAGCTCTCCCGGACGGCAGTATTTTGCATAAGTTTCTATCTGTTTTTTGGTATAGAGTTCGGGACCATAGTTCTTTCCCTGTATTTTTTTAGTGACCTTCTGCACGTTGGTAAGGTCGGCATGACTGTTAATCGAGCCTGTAAGAGGCTGCATAATTTTTCTTTCACCGTCAACCTCCGCATATAACGGCAGAGTCCATTCCGCTCCGTCAACGAGTTCCATCATGTCAAGATTTCTGTACAGTACCTGAAAAGCGGCATTTGTACCTGTCTGAACGGTGTCGTAATTGAAGAATACATAATTCCCGTCTTCATCTATGTAGTAGTTGAAGCAAAGTGTCTTGCTGATAACGGGATGTTCGGGAGTTCCCATTGGTATGGCTATATCATTGGCATAAACAGGATAATGACCGTTTGCATCAGGCGTTCCGCCTCCTTCACGACCTATCATCAGGGCAGCCGGTACTACTATTTTCATGCCAAACGGCTGTATATATCTGTCTATCTGCATTTCTATCTGATATTTCAATGAAAAATCATCTGTTTCCACAACGTTGTACAAATCATTGCAAAAAGTATTACTGACAGTCCCACTATCATAAGACCTGCACCGGATATGATAATAATACCTTTACCGCCCATTGCAGGAAGCGTAAAACCTGAACGGTTTATCACTGCAATTCCCCCGTCTTTATACTGCTCACCGTAAAGAGTGGTTTCCAGTTCGGCAGTCATGTTTTTGCTGACGTTCACAGTGATTCTTTCATCAAGCTTATTGTAATTGGCAGGTGCGGAAACTTCCTCTATATATATTTTTCTCTTTCTGAGACCTTTCACAACAGCCTTTCCTGCTGTAATTTTCTCTCCCTGTTCACCCTCAACAGCAGGTCTGTATTCATTTTCACCGATTTTTTTCACGGGAATGATATTTCCCCCTGTCAGTGCATCATACAGTAAAAATTCCGCTCCCTGTATCACAGTATTTGTTTCATTTATCTTGATAACGTCTATACTGAAATTTTCAACAGTCGCCGAAACTTTCTCCGAAACATTGTCGCCGTATGTCAGCTATGCCGTATTGATGCTTTCACCGAATGCTTCTTCTTTGAGCCTTGCCGAATAGTATATTTCAACTGTATCATCATTTTTAAGAGTGCTGATATACTCTTTATGCACAGTCACCTGAAAGTCAATTTCATCCAAAACACCATATTCAATCGTGTAATTACTCTCATTAACGGCATTTTCACCGAGCATGACAGATATACTTTCCGCAATAAGTTCCAATTCGTCGCACATTTCATCACAAAAAGTTACATCACCGTCATACAAATGCAGGTTGACAAGCTCTGTTTTAAACATCACGGTATCACCGACAGAGGCAGATGTTTTCTTGACATAAGCATTTTTTTCGCTGTCATAGACATTTTTGTCTATATCGGGAAAAATATTTTT
>DBXL01000175.1:0-8456 GCA_002309275.1 Ruminococcaceae bacterium UBA1213
TCATAAGCTGACGGCAAATATGCAAATATATTCTTCATAGCCTGCAACGCAAATCCGTCTGTATATTCCGTTGCCATGATAGATGCGTATGCTTCGAGTGCGTGTGTGAGAGCATCAATGCCTGATGCACTCGTCAAGCCCTTTGGCTGATTCATCATGTTATCAGCATCAACTATTGCCATGTTCGGCAAAAGTTCATAGTCTGCCAAAGGATATTTGATATGAGTTGTTTCGTCTGTGATGACGGCAAAAGGAGTTACTTCCGAACCTGTACCCGATGATGTCGGAACAGCTACAAAATATGCTTTTTCGCCCATTTTCGGGAAAGGACAAATTCTCTTGCGAATGTCCATGAAACACATAGCCATATCCATGAAATCCGTTTCGGGATGTTCATAGAGTACCCACATGATCTTTCCTGCATCCATAGCCGAACCGCCGCCCAATGCGATTATAACATCAGGCTCAAAGAGTGACATAGCTGCCGCACCCTCTTTTGCAGAGGCAAGAGTCGGATCGGGCTGTACGTCATAAAAACAGGTATGCTGTATTCCCAATTCATCAAGTTTTGTTTCAATGGGCTTTACATAGCCGTTTTTATACAGGAAACTGTCTGTTACGATAAATGCTTTTTTCTTGCCCATATCGCCAAGTTCATTAAGTGCTATCGGCATACAGCCTTTTTTGAAATAGACTTTCTGAGGAGTCCTGAACCACAGCATATTTTCACGGCGTTCCGCAACTCTCTTGATATTCAAAAGATGTTTGACACCGACATTTTCAGAAACGGAGTTGCCGCCCCATGAACCACAGCCCAATGTCATAGACGGAGCAAGGGCAAAGTTATACAAATCACCGATACCGCCGTGTGATGACGGGGTATTTATCACGATACGACAAGTTTTCATAGCATGATAATGCTTTTCAATTTTCTCTTTCTGTGCAGGGTGTATGAAAAGTGAAGCTGTATGGCCGTAACCGCCGTCTGCAACCAACTGTGCAGCCTTTGCAAGAGCCTCGTCAAAGGTTTCGGCTTTATACATTCCAAGCACAGGCGACAATTTTTCATGTGCAAATTCTTCGCTTATATCAACGCTTTCCACTTCACCGATAAGCACCTTTGTTTTTTCAGGCACTTCCACGCCTGCCAGCTGTGCTATTTTATAGGCAGACTGTCCGACAATTCTCGCATTCAGAGAACCGTTTATTAAAATCGTCTTTCTGACTTTATCAATTTCATCATCTTTGAGGAAATAACAGCCTCTTGCGGCAAACTCTTTTTTCACTTCGTCATAAATATCTGCAAGAACGGTTACACTCTGCTCAGATGCACATATCATGCCGTTATCAAAAGTCTTTGAATGAATGATAGAGCTTACTGCAACTTTGATGTCAGCGGTGCTGTCAATGATAACAGGTGTATTTCCTGCACCAACGCCCAATGCGGGCTTACCTGAGGAATAGGCTGATTTCACCATGCCCGGACCGCCTGTTGCAAGAATGGTATCTGAATTTCTCATCAATGCATTTGTCAATTCCAGTGACGGTACATCTATCCAGCCAATAATATTTTCAGGTGCACCTGCTTTTACAGCCGCTTCCAGAACGATTTTAGCCGCTGCAATCGTGGATTTCTTTGCACGGGGGTGAGGACTGATAATAATACCATTTCTTGTTTTAAGGCATATCAGAGCCTTGAAAATGGCAGTAGATGTCGGATTAGTAGTCGGGATAACTGCACCGATGATTCCGATAGGCTCGGCAATTTCCGTTAAACCGAATGCTGTATCACGGCTTATCACACCGCAGGTTTTTGTGTCTTTATACTTGTTATAGATATACTCTGCCGCATAGTGATTTTTAATAACTTTATCTTCCACTATGCCCATGCCCGTTTCTTCAACAGCCATTTTTGCAAGAGGGATACGAGCCATATTAGCTGCTATTGCTGCAGCTTTGAAAATTTTATCTACCTGTTCCTGAGAGTATTCCGCAAATTTTTTTTGTGCCTCTCTGACCTGAGAAAGTTTCCTTTCAAAGCTTTCAATATCGCTTACTTCAAATATATTATTCTCCATATCATTTTACCTCCGTTTGAAAATGATTTCATTATACTTTTATTATAGTCTATTGTTCAAATATCGTCAATATTGTTTTGGATATTTTTCTTTGTTTCGAGCATTTTTATAACTGTACTTCTTTTCACCATTCTGCCCTTGAGTGAAACATATTCATCTTTATCACCTTTTGAAAGCATTTCAAGCTCCTCTATTGTAATCGTTTTTTCATTTTCGGCAAGTTCCTTTTTTATATCTGTCTTTCTTTTTTCCTCTGCATAGGGCTTTATTACAGCCTTTTCTATGGTCTGATAGGAATTGTATATGCATATATACGACAGCAGTACAGGCAAAAACAACAATGTTATCACACCCAGTACAACAAAAAATATTATCCAGCTGTTCGACATCAGCAAAACAGATGTCACAACCGCCATTATAAACAAAAGCCATACAAGCGTTTTCAGGTGCTGCAATATGCCCACTGTCACGAGCATAACGGAATTTCTCAGCAGTTCGCTCACTTTCAGTTCAACACTTACTGCCATTGTCACCATCGACAGCTCCATAAACAAAAAAAACAGCCCTGCAAGCAAACTCATTATCAGGTAAAATATAACCATGGGTTTATCAAGGTTTTCCCTGAAATATGCCAACGTCACATAAAGCCCCAGTGACACTATATAAACCACTATGCCGTTGACTGTGAAAAATTTCCAGTTTTCTTTTATGCCTTTGATAAAATCCCTGTACGGCTGAATTTCCCTTTTTGCCGTGAGTTTTCCGCATATATACATAAGTCCTGCCGTGAACGGCGACATCAGCGGTATTACCACAGACGCTCCCAATAAATTCATCTCACCTGAAACCATGAATATAAGCATGACTATTCCAAGAAATACCGCCAGCGGTATGCAGTACAGAAGATTTGCCAGCGTCACCTTGCCTATATTTTCAAAATACCTTGTCATAAAATCCGCCAAGCTGTATTTTCTCTTTCCCTGAGCCATATTTTTATCACATTCCTTTTATCTTCAAAATTTGAATATCCATGAAAAGCATACCGCAAATATCACATCAAGCACTGCCGAAACTGCACATAAACATAACAGCAACAGCATTGTTTTCAAATATTTTTTCATCTGTATATGCGGATCGTCCCTCACTTCGCTCCTTGTAAAAAGACCTGCTATTTTTAAAGAATTTCCCACAGCCTCCATTGATGCACCTGCTATGACAAGTGCAGACAAAAATGCTCCCGGCAATACGACAAGCAGATTATATCCCACTCCGTAAAAGCCGTATATCCCATATAAATAGCCTGCCGACAACCCGTAGCCATACCCTTTCAAAAACGGTACTGCCCATGCAAAAAATCCTCCCCATACCGACAAGCCCAATAAAAATATCACTCCCAGAAATATCACTGATGAACCGAATGACGATACAAATGCAGAAACAAATCCCTGTGAACATCTGACATGATAGTTTGTCTGAAAAATAAAGTCAAGCCTTTTCATCATATCACCGTCAGCATTTCTGCCCGAAATTGCACCGAATGCTATCCCCGTGAAAAGCACTATGCAGAATAGTATCAATATACCGCTTTTCCTTGACCTTACTCTGACTTTCAACGGACTTGAAAATATTATCTTCTTCATAAACACTTTCTCCAATATATTTTTCTAAATGTTTATGAAAATCCCTCTGCAAAAATTCAGCCTGCATAAAATTTCTCTGCAAATCGCACACTGTCCATAGCGTCTGCACCATAGAAGTCCGCCCCTATCATGTCGGCGTATTCCTGATTCAAAACTGCTCCGCCTACCATTGTAATAATACTTCTGTCCGTTTCATTCAACAATTTAATTGTTTCCGCCATTGACGGCACTGTTGTTGTCATCAATGCACTCAGTCCCACCAATTTACAGTTATGCTCCAATGCACAATTCAAAATGGTTTCGGGAGCAACATCTCTGCCTAAATCATACACTGTAAATCCGTAACTCTCCATCAAAACTTTTACAATATTTTTTCCTATATCATGTATATCTCCCTTGACTGTCGCCAAAACGATTGCTTTGCTTGTATCGGTCTGGTCTTTGGGGATTTTCTTTTTCACTTCCTCAAATGAAAGTGAAGCCGTTTCCGCACTCATCAAAAGCTGTGGCAAATATGCCTTTTTCTGTTCAAAAGCCGTACCTATCTCATTCAGTGCAGGCACGATATGTTTATTGATGACATCAAGGGGAGAAATGCTTTCCAGCAGTTTTTTTGTCTGAGTGACTGCACCGTCTTTTAAGCCTTTCACAATGCATACATGAAGTGTTTCCTCTGACTTCACATCTGTCTTTGCAACTTCCTGAATGGCTGACGCATAATTGATATAATCCACACACCCTGTATCAAGGCAATTCAATGCCCTATATGCATAATATACATTCATCATTTCTTCTGCAAACGGATTCATGATTGCACAATTCAATCCGCTCTGCAAAGCATTGGCATAAAATGTACTTGTTACAAGATTTCTCTGAGGAAGTCCGAATGATATATTCGATATGCCAAGACTTGTTTTTACTCCCAATGCCCTTATCAATCTGATACTTTCCAGCGTCACTACCGCACTTTCGGGATTTGATGAAATCGTCAAAGCCAGCGGATCAACAATGATTTCTCTCTTTGAAATGCCGTATTCAGATGCCCTTGCAATGATTTTTTCTGCAATTTTCGCCCTGTCGGGTGCATTGTCGGGTATGCCCTTTTCATCTATCGTCAAGGCAATAAGCCCTCCGCCATACTTCTGCACGATAGGCAAAACATTTTTCATGCTTTCCTCCGTGCCGTTCACGGAATTCACCAACGGCTTTCCATTGTATATTCTCATTGCCTGTTCCAGCGTTTCAAATTTAGTCGAATCTATCTGCAAAGGCAAATCTGTAACTGCCTGTATGGAAGATACACATTTTTTCATCATTTCCGTTTCATTGATTTCCGGCAAGCCTACATTTACATCAAGTATATGTACATTTTTATCCGCCTGTCTGACTGCCTCATTTAAAACAT
Source organism: Ruminococcaceae bacterium UBA1213 (assembly GCA_002309275.1). Classification (GTDB taxonomy): domain Bacteria; phylum Bacillota; class Clostridia; order Oscillospirales; family Acutalibacteraceae; genus UBA1213. Next base: position 5,124 of record DBXL01000175.1, read on the forward strand.
AATTCAAATCCCCTGTTCTCAAAGCCTCCTTTAATTTCGGCTTGCCTGTCGGATTTATCCTTTCGCCTATCAAAATCGGGTTTTTATCTATCACAACAGCATGAGTATAGGAAGATACCATTGTAATGTCTTTATATGCCGGACATTCATACGGCATAGTCTGTGTTTTCTCTATCGTCTTTTTGATGAATTCGGGCGTTGTACCGCAACAGCCACCCAATATACTTGCACCATGCTCCGCCAACTGTACCATGTAATCAGAAAATTCCTCTGCACCGATATTAAAAACCGTTTCGCCGTCAACGACTTCGGGCAAGCCTGCATTTGGATTTACGATTATCGGCACAGATGAATATTTTGCAAAATCGTCTATGATTTCAAGCATTTTGTCGGGACCGAGTGAACAGTTCATTCCAAGTGCATCGACTCCCAAGCCCTCCAGCATGGCTATCATTGCCGCAGGTGTTGCACCTGTCATCAATTTTCCCGTACCGTCATACACGTTTGTTACAAATATCGGCAGGTCACTATTTTCTTTAGCTGCCAAGACTGCTGCCTTTGTTTCATAACTATCATTCATAGTTTCTATCAAAATCAAATCTGCACCGCACGCCGCTGCAACTTTCACATTATCCGCAAAGATAGAAACAGCCTCTTCAAATGGCAAATCCCCCAGCGGTTCAAGCAGTTTTCCTGTAGGTCCCATATCGAAAGCAATGTATTTTTCACTTTCGCCGACTTCCTCAACGGCTTTTTTCGCACATTCAATTCCCTTTTTTATCAACTCCGCATAATTCAAAAATTTAGTCCTGTTTACACCAAAGGTATTTGTTTTTAAAATATTCGTCCCTGCCTTTAAATACGACTTATGCAGAGTTACTATTTTATGCGGTTGGGTGATATTCCATGTTTCAGGGGCTTCACCAGGCTGCAAGCCCTTTTTCTGCAAAACTGTTCCCGTTCCGCCGTCAAAATATACACGTTTTTCCTTTATCAATTCTCTTATGTCTTTCATATATCTATCTCCCATTCTCAAACCTAACTCAATTCTTCATAAAACCGCCGTCAGAATAACTGCACATTGCACATTGCTAATTGCACATTGTCAATGAACCCCCATGATAGCAGTAATTGATTTTACAGGTGTCATTAAATAGGCTGAATTCAAAGTGATACCCAAAGTTTCAGCGGCACTCAGTCTTTCTAAAAGCGGCTTTTGAAACTCTATTGAAAAATCCCCATAGCCCGCACTGAAACGGCTTGCACATTTCAAGCCTGCACTTAAAATATCCGATACATAATCACAAAAGCTCTCTATTGCCGCAGACGAAAGCCCGTCTGTAATAAAATGCTCTGCTTGTGAAGTGATATTCAGCCTTGCCAGAAGCCTGTCAACTGCTATTCCCGTTGTGACGGCTAATACAAACACTTCCCTGCACCCCTGCAAATTTTTATAAAGATTCTTGCTTTTGACCTCCGCAAAGTCAAATTTACAGATATTTTCCTGTGACAAGTCAACGGGAATTTTGATATATGCACATCTGTATTTCACAACAGAATCAAACTGCTTTCGGCACTTTTCAAGCACTTCACTTTCATAATTTCTGTCGGTTTTCAGCCTTAATGCAAGTTCATTTTTATTTATCTCTATGTTTTCGGCATTTGCCGTAATTATTTTTACATCGCCGTTCTTCATTCAAATCACCTTACAAATTATATCATATAATTTCCGTACTTGCAACAAAGAGAATACCCATACAGAAAATTCTGTACGGGTATTCCAAATTCAGAAGGTATTTATATAAGACGTTATACGCTTACTTGCCTGTTACTGTAAAGTATTTTACAGCAGTCTGTTTCTTGCTGTCGGTAGCTGTTACTCTTATCTGATAAGTAGCGGCTGTCGGGATAGTAACATTGGTGTAGGTTGAAGAAGTATTGGAAATGGTTGTCCAACCTGCCGAACTTCCTACGAGCATTCTCTCTACTTTATAGGTATAGGGAGATGTACCGTTAGAAGCACTGAAAGTCACTTTAACCGTTTTACCGCTTGCAACGCTTGTTGCACTGATAGTTGAAGTGTTGGTTACGGCTGATTTTACCGTCACGGTAAAATACTGCTTGGCAACTGTTCCTTTACTGTCTTTTACCTTGACACATACATCTTTTGTGCCTGCACCTGCAAACTTAATGGAAACAGAAGTAGTTGTAGAGAAATCCTGTTTTGTAGTCCACGTGTCAGAAGAAGATGCCTTGTAATAAACAGCATATTTATANNTGTACCGCCTGTTGCAGAGCCTGTGAGAGTTACAGTCTTGCCGAGAGTGATGGATGTTGCGGAAATCTTTGAAGTATTGGTCAAGCCCTGCTTAACTGTTACTTTAAAGTATTTTTTCTGAACGCTGCCGTCAGACATCTTTACTTTTATGCAGATTTCATAAGTAGTAGCCTTTGCGGGTTTGATGGCAACAGATTTTGTTGTACTGAAATCTTTTGCAGTTGTCCATGAAGAATCGCTTGTTTTCTTGTAGAAGAATGCATACTTTGAACCGCCTGAAGCACTTGCTGTAACGGTATTGCCGAGAGTTATCGAGGTTGCCGAAACTTTCATTGTAGCCGCCGCTGCAGAAGTAACTTTCAATGTGAAGAATTTCTTTTCAATAGTGCCTGTCTTGTCCTTGACTTTGATACATACATCATAGTTTGTTGCACTTGCAGGCTTGATGGAAACTGATGCATTACTGCTGAAATTCTGTGCAGTTGTCCATGAAGAGTCGTTTGCCTTCTTATATACCATCTGATAGGTATAGGGAGATGTACCGCCTGTTGCCGCACCTTTCAGAGTTACGGTATTACCAAGAGTAATGCTTGTTGCGGACATTGTGGAATTATTTGTAAGAGCCGCTGAATTTGTAACGGTAATGTCAAAGAATTTCTTGACTTCCGTACCCTTGCTGTCCTTGACTTTAATGCAAATCTGATATGAACCTGCTGAAGCGGGTTTTATTGTTGCAGTCTTGGTTGTGCTGTAAGCAGAGGCTGTTGTCCAGTTGGACTGGGTGGATTTCTTGTAAACTATCTGATATGTGTAGGGTGAAGTACCGCCCGAAGCTGCAGCAGTTGCTGTAATAGTACTGCCAAGACTAATAGAAGTGGCTGAAACTTTTGAGTTATTAACAAGGCTTGAAGTCGTACCGCCTGTTACGGTAATAGATGCAGTTGCTTTTTTGCCGTTGTTAGAAGTTGCCGTAATCGTTGCAGAACCTGCCGAAACACCTGTTACAACGCCGTTTGAAACGGTTGCAACGCTTGTATTGCTTGATGACCATGCAA
>DBXL01000175.1:8600-13186 GCA_002309275.1 Ruminococcaceae bacterium UBA1213
GTGAATGCAAATCCGGGCTGCTGAGAGCCGGGAGCCTGATTGCTGCCGTCATTGAAGATAACTTTTACGTTTGTGAGGTCTGTTGTAAATTCATAAGCATATACGCCGTCGCCTACTTCTTTCATAGGCTTGCCGGGCCAGCCACCTGTAATCTGTGTTTCGTTTGTACCGCCGTAGATGTATGCATTTATCGTTGAACCCCAGCCTGACGGCTTTTCAAAATATACACCGTTGTCAATATAAGTCATTTTCTTGCCTTCAACAGTAACAGTTGCAGTAGCTGTTTTGCCGTTGGAGGTCTTTGCTGTAATGGTTGCAGTACCCTCTGAAACTGCCGTTACGGTACCGCCTGAAACTTTTGCAACGCTGTCGTTGCTTGATGTCCATGTGACTGTTTTATCTGTTGCATTTGCCGGTGTAACAGTTGCTGTCAAAGTATCTGTTTTGCCTGTCGTAAGAGTGAGGCTTGACGGTGAAATTGTAACGCCTGTTGCGTCAATGATATTATCATTCTTTGTAACTGTGACTTTTACAGTTGCAGTTTTGCCGTTGTTGGTAGTTGCGGTAATGGTTGCAGTACCTATTGAGATACCCTTTATAACACCGCCTGATACGGTTGCAACGCTTTCATTGCTTGATGTCCATTTAACGCTCTTATTTGTAGCGTTGGAAGGAGTAACAGTAGCCTTTACAGTTGTGGTTGTAGCCTGAGGAATGCTCACGCTTGTCTTGTCAACAGAAATGCCTGTAACTTCAACAGCAGGTCCTACATGAACTTCAACCGGTCCAATCAATTCGGCTGCACCGCCGTCTGTCAGATAGGTGCCGTTTGTGATAACTCTGCCGGGAGCAGGAGTTTTAGCTGTGCTGAGAACGTATGCTCTGAGGTCGCCTTTCTTTGTAGCGGTTGCTGTAAGAGTACCGCCTGAAACTGTCTTTGTATCGCCTGTAACAGCGTCAACGTATGTGCCGTTGGGAATGCCTGAGAATGTAGCACTGCCGGAAACAACTACGCATACAAAGCTGTCTGTGTTAGCGTCTGTGTATCTTCTCTTGAATGCGAGGTCACCGCTGACACCCTCTGTGGAATACTGTCCTTTACGGAGTGCAGGGATTGCCTGACGGATTCTGTTAAGACGCATGATATGCTGTGCAAGGGGATAATTCAAAGTTTCGCCTACTGCACCTGTTACATTTCCAAATACAGTAAAGTCCTCTGTATCAATATTTCCTTCGATGTGGCTGCCGTAATAGGCACGTCCTGTATCTTCGAGTGCGGCATTCGGTCCTACGTCTATCATGCAGCCCTTTTTGAATTCTATTTCAGAGCCGTAGTAGATACAAGGAATACCACGCCATGTAAACATCAATGAAAGGTTTTCAGCCCATGTAGCCTGGTCGTGAGCAAAACGCTGATTTTCGGGAGCCTGGTCGGGTGCATAGTCGTGTGAATCGACATAAGTAACATTCCATGTAGCATCATTATATGCAGAGTCAGAGCCTCTTACACCAAATGCCGACCTTGCGTCCTCAAAATTCCAGTGCATCGGGAAGTCGATAACATTCAAGCCGGAAGCCTGACTGTAATCGGGAGTATGATACTCATTACCGTTAAGGAAAGCATTGTTACTTGTGGGCTGTGCCTCAACGCTGCCGTTGTCATAATAGTTTTCCTCTGCTGAAGCGAGGTTTGTCTGCCAGTCGGTATCACTCCATGCATAGTTCTTAGATTCTTTCCATGTATAGAACGGTGCAGAAAGCGGAGGAGTGCCTCTGTACCATACGTTTCTGTCACGGGTGCAGACTTCACCGAACATATAAAAGTCTTTGCCGTTCTGCTTGCCTGCCTTGATAAATGCATCATTGAATACTTTGTTGAAAGTAAGACGGCTGATATGCTTAACGGTATCAATACGGAATGCGTCAACGCCCATGTTGATGTAATTTGTGTAGCAGTCAACAAGATAATTATAAACAACAGGGTTTTCTGTGTTCAAGTCAACGCAGTCGCCTGCAATCTGTGCAGTCTGACAGGTGTAGTCGTCCCAGTTGAGCGACTTCTGATGATGATAGATATTATCTGTATCTTTATCTTCATCTTTCATAGCTGCAATACGGGCATCATACTGTCTTGCAGGAAGCAAATCATCATAATCTGCCGGAAGAACACTGTTCGGAGCTTTTACAAGACAATCTGTTGTATTAAGGTCGCCCTGTTTTGTAAACATCGGTTTCAGATTTACTTCACCGAAGTTACCTGTATGATTCAAAACGATATCCTGAATAATTTTCATGCCCTTTGCATGACACGCATCAATTAAATCCTGATAGGTGCAGTCACTTGACTCATAACGGGGGTCAACTTTGCTGTGGTCGATAGCATGATAGCCGTGATAGTCATAACCACTGCAGTTCTCTACAACAGGAGTTATCCATATAGCCGTAAAGCCAAGAGCCTTAATATAATCAAGCTTTTCAATAAGTCCCTTGAAGTCGCCTCTCCATTCGGGATCGTTGGGATTAAGTTTTTCGCCGCCGTCCCAACACCATGTATTATTTGACGAGTCACCGTCATAAAAACGTGTGGTCATGGTGAAATAGATACTCTCATCACGGAAATCCGTTCTTGAATTGGCGTAAATAACACCTCTGTCGGAGTCTGAAAGAGTAGCGGCAGCCTGTACCTTGACATTGAGAACGTTAGGCATTGCACTTGCACCGGCAACCGCCGTAAGTGCGGCAAGTGACCATGCAGTTGCTTTTTTTGCGATGTTTCTGAATTTTGATGAAAAAACGCTCATTTTGCAATCTTCCTTTCAAAGTAATTTTGTTAAAATTCCGATATTCTGCTGATATAATTGTATAACATAACCTGATTTTTGTAAAGACAGCATTTTGTTCATAATTTGCTAATATTTTGTTCAAAATTACGTCATTTAGTAAATGATGCACAAATATCTATACTGATTTTCTGTCAATTTAACGAAGTTTTTAAGTTTCGTTAGATATTTTTCACAAATGTAAGTTTAAAAAATCGTTTACAAGCACAAAATGTAAATAAAATAAACAAGCCGATTTTCAGGAATTCTTGATGAAACACCCGAAAAGTCGGCTTGTTTACGGTATTTTTATTATGACTTCCCTAAATTAGTGCATTATTTCACAGTTACTGTGAAATATTTTTTAGCAACCGTTCCGGCTGAGTCTTTTACTTTGATACATACCTCTTTACTGCCCTTGCCTGAGAACTTGATGGAAGTAGAGTTGTTTGCATTAAATTCCTGCTTGGTATTCCATGTAGAAGCAGAAGAACTCTTGTAATAGACAGCGTATTTATAAGAGCCTGAACCGCCTGAAGCTGCACCTGTCAATGTCACTGAATTGCCAAGTGTTATGCTTGTTGCAGAGATTTTTGAATTGTTTGTCAATTCACCGCTTGTTGTCTTTATGCTGAAGAATTTTTTCTCAATCGTGCCGTTGGTGTCCTTTACCTTTACGCAGATTTCATAAGTTGATGCTGACGCAGGGGTGATTTTTACAATATCATTTGATTTGAAGCCCTGAACGGTTGTCCAGTTTGACTGAGAAGCTTTCTTATAGAGAACTGCATAATTATAGTATCCTGTACCGCCTGTTGCAGAGCAGTTTATTGTAATAGGCTTGCCGATGGTGAGAGTCGTTGAAGAAATCTTTGAAGTGTTTGTGAGCTTATTCACAACTGTCAATTCAAAGTATTTCTTTTGGATATTACCGCTTGAATCCTTTGCCTTTATGCAGATATTATAAGTCGTAGCTTTTGCAGGCTTGATTACGGCAGATGTTGCAGAACTGAAATCTTTTGCGGTTGTCCAGTTTGACTGTGCTTTCTGCTTGTACAGGAATGCAAATTTATATGTACCGCTTGAAGCAGTTGCCTTTGCCGTAACAGTTTCACCGAGATTTATTTGTGTTGCCGAAATGCTCATTGCAACTGTCGGATAGGGAGATGAGCCAACAGTCACAGTAAAGAATTTTTTAACTTCTGTGCCGGCACTGTTCTTTACTTTCACGCATACATCATATTTTGTCATGCTTGCAGGCTTGAATGTAACAGTTGAATTTGCTTTATAAGCCTGTGCGGTTGTCCACTTGCTGTCAGAGGACTTTTTATATACTACCTGATACTGATAAGAACCTGTACCGCCTGAAGCTTTTCCTGTTGCGGTAACAGTATCACCAAAAGCAATGCTTATTGCAGAAAGGGTGGAGTTATTGGCAAGTGCCGAACTTTCTGTAACCGTAACAGTCGCTGTGGCAGTCTTGCCGTTTGCGGAAGTTGCCGTAATTGTCGCAGTACCCTTTGCAACAGCCTTTACAGTGCCGTTTGAAACGGTTGCAACGCTTGTATTGCTTGAAGTCCATGTTACCGTCTTGTCGGTTGCATTTGACGGAGATACTGTTGCAGTCAGAGTCGCTGTACTGCCTTTCTGCAATGATACAGATGTCTGATTCAAAGAAACAGATGTAACTGCTACATCAGCAGAATAAATTTTCTGGAAGCCTGATGTTGTATATAAGCCGTTATTTTTATAATCAAATCCGGGTTC
>DBXL01000175.1:13264-24506 GCA_002309275.1 Ruminococcaceae bacterium UBA1213
TGAGAGTCATTTTATTTCCGGGCCACTGTGCACCTACTGTATTATTGTTATTTGCAGGATCGTATATATAAACATATACGTCACTGCCCCAGCTTGACGGCTTTTCAAAGTAAATTGCGTCGCCTGCGGGAGTAACACTGCCCTCTACTGTGACAGATACCGTTGCAGTTTTGCCGTTGGAAGTTTTTGCAGTAATAGTTGCAGTACCTGCTGAAACAGCCTTTACAGTGCCGTTTGAAACAGTCGCAACACTTGCATTGCTTGAAGTCCATGTAACTGTCTTGTCGGTTGCATTTGACGGTGCAACAGTCGCTGTAACGGTACTTGAAGCACCCTCTTTCAAAGTGAGAGTTGTGGGACTTACTGTAATTCCTGTGGGCTGAATGACTGTCACGGAGCCTTTTTCAACAGTCACTTTCACAGTTGCAGTCTTGCCGTTGTTGGAAGTTGCGGTAATGGTTGCTGTACCCTCTGCAACGCCTGTAATAACACCGTTTGAAACGGTTGCAACGCTTGTATTGCTTGAAGTCCATTTAATGCTCTTGTTGGTCGCATTTGACGGAGTAACTGTTGCATTAACAGTCACTGTTTCGCCTGTCTTTACTGTAACGGAAGATTTGCTGACAGTAACGCCTGTTACATCTACTACGGGAGTAGGAACGTCAGTGCCTTCAACGCCGATTATCTGTGCATTGCTTGTATTGCCGAGATATGCACCGTCAGGGATTACTCTGCCGGGAGCGGGAGTTTTTGCAGTACTGAGAACATATACTGCCATGTTGCCTCTGCCTGAAACATTGGCTGTAAGAGTACCGCCTGAAACGGCCTGAGTATCGCCTGTTACAGCGTCAACGTATGTGCCGTTGGGAATGCCTGAGAATGTCGCACCGCTTGATATGGCAACACATACAAAACTATCTGTGGAGCTGTCTGTATATCTCTTTTTGAAAGCCATACCGCCGTTGCTTGAACAGTTTTCTGTGGAATACTGACCTTTACGGAGTGCAGGAATCGCCTGTCTTAATCTGTTCAATCTGATGATATGCTGTGAAAGAGGAGAGTCAAGCGTACTCTTTACAGCACCGCTCTCTTTTGACATAACGGTGAAATCGGTTGTTGCAATTTCGCCTTCGATGTGGTCGCCGTAATAGGCACGTCCTGTTTCGCTGAGGGGGGCATTCGGTCCTACATCTATCGGCATACCTGCCTGAAACTCTATTTCAGAGCCGTAATATACACAAGGAATACCTCTGAAAGTAAACAGCAAAGAAAGGTTTTCAGCCCATGCATCTGTACCGCCGTTATAACGGAGTGTCTGATTCTGGTCGGGACCGTAGTCATGCGAATCTACATATACAACATTCCATGTGGAGTCGTTGAAATACTTGTCCTCGCCGAGTGCTGTATAGAAAGCACTGCCTGCATCATTGAAACTCCAGTGCATCTGGAAGTCTATGGAATCAAGTCCCGATTTCATGGAATAGTCGGGTGTGTGATATTCATTTCCGTTCAAAAATGCATTTGTACTCGTAGGCTGACTGTTTGTATCGCTGTGTGCTTTGTAGTGGTCTTCAACGAGTTTTTCATTGGTGGCGAGGTCGGTTGTCCAGCAGTTTGCCCATTTGCCGTCCTCTGCCCATGTATAGAAACAAGTGGATATAGGCGGATTTCCTCTGTACCATACATCATGTCCCTTTGTGCAGACTTCGCCGAACATATAGAATTTATCTCCGCCTGCCTGCTTGAATGCAGGAATGAATACAGAGTTAAGTGTCAATCTTGAAAGGTGCTTTACGGTATCTATACGGAATGCGTCAACGCCCATGTTGATATAGTTTGTATAGCACTGTGTAAGATAATTATATACTTTCGGATTTTCTGTTTCGAGGTCGAAACAGTCATCATGCAGAGTCATTACCTGCACATTGTAATTATCCCAGTCACCGCCTCCGCAGAAGCCTCTGTGATGATAAATATTTTCGGGATCGTTTGAGCCGTCCATAACAGCCTTGTTTCTTTCGGTATATACCTCACTGTTGAGCTGAAGGAGATTTCTTTCACCCCAGTTGCAAGTATGATTTAAAACAATATCCTGTATTACTTTCATGCCCTTTGCATGACAAGCATCAATCAATGTCTGGTATGTAACACCGTTTGATTCATATCTTTTATCAACCGCACTGAAATCATAGGCATGATAGCCGTGATAGTCATAACCGGAATTATTTTCTACAACAGGAGTTATCCATATTGCAGTAAAGCCGAGAGCCTTGATATAATCAAGCTTATCTATCAAGCCCTTGAAATCGCCTCTCCAGGAAGGATCGTTTTCGGGATTTTTTGCTTTTGTATCTTCACTTGTTCTTGCATTGTTGCTTGAATCGCCGTCATAAAATCTTGTTGTAATTACAAAATAGATGGACTCATCACGAAAGTCCTCTCTTGAACTTGCATAAAGAACGCCTCTGTCAGCGTTTGAGAGCGTATCCGCAGCATTTACATTAAGCACTGCATTCGGCATTGTACTTACACCCGCAGCGGCAGTTAAAGCCGCAAGTGACCATGCAGCAGCCTTTTTGGCTAATGAAGCAAACCTTGATGAAAAAACGCTCATTTAAATCACCCTTTCAATAAAATTCAACTCTTTTTCCGCTGATTGTATTTTACAACAAAAAAAAACTTTTGTAAAGTTTTCAAAAAGTTTACAATTTGATAATATTCGATTAATCTTTAGATTTTTTCATTTAATCTACACAATAATTTTAAATTCAAACTGTAAATTTTGACGGTGATTTTTCATTACCATGAGCATTATGCACAATCTCACATTTGAAAAATAAGTCATTTTCACATTTTTTCAGCTTTTGTAAAATTGTATATTTCCATATATTCAATTCTTTTGTGAGTANNATAAAAAGCAGATATTTTCTTTCAAAAAATATCTGCTTCATAAAATCATTTATTTTTCGGAAATATTGATTTTCACTCCATTAACTTCCACGCCCTCTTCTGCACGAACCATCACATATTTCACACCGTCTATAATTTTTGTTTCCAACAGATAGCTTTTATCGGGCTTTACTTTGATAGTTACATCAGGTGTCTTTATCTCAAAACTCTTTGTATCAATGATATTCTGAGGGTCAAAAGAGGTCTTTTCACCAAAGCTGTTATCATACTGTTCATCAAACTTGGAAATATTATCTTCAGAAACTCCGCATTCCGACAGAATTTTTTTCATTTCGACCTTGCCTACGGATAAATCTTCATCAGCCTTTGTATTTTTATGCTCTGCAATCATTTCCGTAATGTGACCGTGTACATTCTGCATTAATTCATAATTGCAGTCCTCTCCTGCAGTTTCTGCAATAAGGCTTTGAAAAGTTTCCTTCTGCTCCGATGCAGGCATAAGCACTTCTGTATTAAAAAGAGTATCAATGACAGTCTGATAATTTTCATCAGTGCTTTTGGTATAGTACAGGGCATTGTAAATATTCGTGCTTCTGTCATCAAATGCAGGGAACATAAAGCCTATTTCGGGGGCAGATACCGTATTGTCTGCACCAACGTTGCCAAATGTATTATCAGCATTTGAAAATCCAAGCATTGTTTTTGTAAGCCTTATCGGACATACACAGCAGATAATATATCTGAAAATCTCTGTCGAGTCATCTTCCATTGTTTCCGCATTTTTGGACATATTCGGCAAATCGTACTTATCACAGCCCAGAATTATCAAATAATCTTCATCTGACGGATAGGAATTCACGATTTTTTCATACAGTTCATGCACTGCCTCTTCATTCTTCAATTCAGAGTCCCTCAAAGTCATCAGCAGTTTATGTTCCTCACTTGTGCCGACCTGTTCCGTTCTGAATGCAATATCATGGAGATTTTTTCCTACCCTGCCCGAAAGCGTTTTTTTAATCATGCCGAAAAGCATTTCATTTGTTTCAAGCGGGATAAGTCCTACTGTCTGGGTAAATTCATTTTTAATTTCCTTGTTTGAGCTCACATAACAGCCATACAATTTTGTGATATTATTTTTGTCATGCTTCAGTCTTTTTCTTATTTCTGCAATTTCCTTTTCATTCATCTGTATGCACCTCTTAAAAAAATTTTGCAAGGGATATTATAGCAAACTTTTATCCAAAAAACAAGGACAAGGCAAAAAATAACCTTGTCCATTGATGTCAGTTCAATTTTTTTCCGCAGTTGCGGCAGAAACTTGCATTCAGCTTGTTATCTGTTCCGCAGTAGGGGCATATCAATGCCGTATCGGAATTTTTATTGAGATTCACCGATTTTGCAGAGGGTGTATAAGGCTTGAATTCCTCCTGCTGTACAGGCTGAGTTTTAACTTCACCCTGCTGAATTTTCGGCATAGTCGCACCGTTTTCCATCATGTTTCTTATGACAGTGCTGTTTTCGACGAGTTCACCGAATGCTATGACAAATATCGACAGCAGATAGGCAAGGAATATTCCTACTGCAATCACAACAATTCCGCCTATCACCATTCCAAATCCAGCACCGCCGCTGTAACGTCCCATGTTACCTGCTGCAGCAAACATGGATATACCCCCTGCTATTGCGACGATAACGAAAATAATAAATACAATCTTTCCGTAAAGCTTCAGACTTCCGCCCGGATTTTTGAACATACAAATTTCCTCCTAAAAAATTTTTTCGTCTGATTATATCATATCAAAATCAGATTGTCAAATATTGAATTTGTTCATCAGTTATGATATACTCTTTACAAAAAACTAAAGGAGATTATCTATGAAACTTGCAGTATCCTTTGACATGGACAGTGAAAATATTGCCCGGGACTTTGACGGCACTCTTTTCTTTAAAATGTACGACATTGACGAAGGCGAAATTATTTGCAGTGAAATTATGAGTACAATGGGAAAATTCGGAGCAGAAAATCTTTCTGAAATGCTCATACTTTTAAAGGCAGATGCCCTTTTATGCGGTGAAATATCCGAAGAAGCCGAAAATGCCCTTGATGATGAAGGCATATCTTTTTACAGCGGTTTTGACGGAAATGCAGATGACGTTGTACAGGGCTTTATCAGCGGTATCTATCACTTTGAATGAATGAGGAATGAGGAGTGAGAAATATTTATCATTCCTCACTCCCCCATTTCACAAAAGTTTTTCACGCAAATGTGAAAGTATTTTCTTTTCTCGCCTTGAAATCTGCACCTGCGTCATATCAAGTTTTTTGGCTGTTTCGGACTGCGTCATATTATTGAAATATCTCAGCTGTATAATTTTCCTGTCCCTTTCATCAAGCCGTGATATTTCCGTGTTCAGTGACATAATTTCCGTTATGCTTTCGTCAGGCGACTGCACAGGTATATCTGTCTGACTGTCGCCGTCATCATCTGTCACTGTAAGCGATACAGGCTGCATGGATACCGTCAGCGCCTCTGAAACCTGTTCCGGCTCTATGTTCATTATTTCCGACAATTCTTTTACAGTGGGTTCTCTGCCGTTGGCAAGCTCGAATTGATGTACTTCCCTCGTCACTTTCAGGGATAATTCTTTCAGCCCCCTTGAAACCTTCACTGCACCTCCGTCACGGAATAATCTCTTTATCTCGCCTATTATCACGGGTACAGCGTACGTTGAAAATTTATATCCCAATGTACTGTCAAAATTATCAAATGCCTTGACAAGACCTACACAGCCCGCTTGATATAAGTCATCATACTCTATGCCACGCCCTTTGAAACGTTTTGCACAGGCATGAACAAGACCTAAATTTTCTTTTATTTGAATATCTCTCTCAGCCATTCCCCACCCGACAGCTCAATCTCTTTTCAAATACAACTGTCGTACCCTTTCCGACTTTTGAATGCACTTTCACTTTATCCGTGAAACTCTGCATTACGGCAAATCCCAAACCGGCTCTTTCTTCTGACGGTGCAGTTGTAAAAAGAGGCTGCATCGCCTGTTTAATATCTTCTATACCGCACCCTTTATCCCTTACTTTTATCACCGCAACAGAATTTTCTTTTATCCTGACATTTATGTATATCTTTCCTATTGTATTCCTGTACGCATGGACAACGCAGTTAGTGACTGCTTCGGATACCGCTGTCTTTATATCGTTCAATTCACTGATAGTCGGATCAAGCTGTGTGATAAAAGCAGATACGGCACATCTTGCAAATCCCTCGTTTGAAGAACGGCTTTCAAATGATATATTCATCTCATTTTGTACTTTCAATTCTCTCCCCACGCCTTTCTATAATATCAAGTGCATTCAGCCCCGATAATTTCATCATTCTTTCCAGATTTTCGGGTATGTTTGACACTCTCACAACTCCCCCGTATAAACTCATCAACCTGTATCTGCCCATGATAAGACCAATACCCGAACTATCCATGAAGCTCACTCCCGAAAAGTCGAGCCTCAGCAAAGACGGTTTTTTCATTTGTATGAATGCATCTATATCTTCACGAATATTTCTTGCTGAATGGTGGTCAATATCTCCCGTCAGGTACGCTGTTACAGTATCCTCACTTTCACTGATTCTCATAAAAAAACACCCCCTTGCAGATGATTCTATCACAAGAGGGTATATTTTTTTGTTGAAACAGGTACTGTCCGTACAAAATTTTCTGATACTTTTCAAAATCCTGACTTTTTTATCCTGATACGGCAAGATTGAAATAGCATTGACATTGTGAATTGATAATGTTATACTGAAATCGAATAAAACGGAAATAAAGCTGTCATATAGGGAATTATGAAAGCAGAACGGATTTTTTTTTAAAAAATATAATTGGAGTGGTCAGAATGGTTTACGGTTATTGCAGAATATCCACCAACAAGCAGAACATTGAAAGACAGATAAGAAATATACTGAAATACTATCCCAAAGCGGTCATCCGGCAGGAAGTTTATACAGGTACTAAAACAAGCGGAAGAAAAGTGTTTGAACAGCTCTTAAAAGTGGTCAAACCAGGCGACACCATCGTTTTTGACAGTGTATCACGCATGAGCCGAAATGCCGAAACGGGATTTCAGGTGTATCAGAATTTGTATGATAAAGGTGTAGAACTTGTCTTTCTGAAAGAGCCTCATATCAATACAGCTACATATAAAAAGGCACTGTCCAATAACATCGAGCTGACAGGCACAAAAACGGATATTATCCTGAAAGCCGTCAATGAATATTTAATGGAGCTTGCCAAAGAGCAAATCATTCTTGCATTTGAGCAGTCGGAAAAAGAGGTATCAGACCTGCACCAAAGAACAAAAGAGGGTATTGAAACTGCCAGACAAAAAGGAAAACAAATTGGTCGTCCTTATGGTGTCAAAATTACTACACAAAAAAGTATCAAAGCCAAACAGGATATTTTGAAATTCTCAAAGGATTTCAAGGGCACTTTAAAAGATGTGGACTGTATTCGTATGATTGGCATTGCAAGAAACACATACTATAAATATAAAAATGAACTCCGTGAAGAATTGGAAAAATCAAACTGAACATCACTAAAACAACAATGACCGGACAAATGTCCGGTCATCGCTTTTTTTAATTATGCTTTCACTTTTACATTAAAGTATTTCTTTGAAACAGTACCGTCATTAAGGTTCTTAGCCTTTACGCATATAGTGTAATCAGTGGCTTTCAAAGGCTTGATAATAACGTCTGTATTCTGGTCAAAGTTCTGTTTGGTAGTCCATTTTGTATCGGTATTCTTCTTATAATATACTGCATAAGCTGTCGGGGCATTTACATTTGTACTGCAGTTTACTGTAATGGTCTGACCTTTTTTGATTGTTTCGGCTGAGATTGTACTTGTATTCTCAAAAGCAGCCTTCATAAATACATCTATATACATTTTGGCAACCTTGCCTGTGCTGTCCTTTACTTTTACGCAGAACTGATAATTTCCGGCAAATGCAGGCTTCAGTGTAATTGTGTCATTAGCCTTGAAGTTCTGCTTGCAGGTCCATTTTGTACTGCCCTCTCTCTTGTAGTAGAAAGCGTATGTGTATCCCTCTTTTGAACCGCCTTCAGCGATTCCTGTTATTTTAAGAGTCGTTCCAAGTTCGGCAGCGTTGAAATGTTCTTCGTCTTCAATAAACGATTTATCAGGCTCAACGGAAATGCTCGCTGCAAGAGGACAATTATATGGAATGTCATTTTCTCTTACATATATATAAGCCTGACATGATACGGTTTCAAGGTCTATTACAAGGTCATCTGAACAGCTTGCAAAAGCGAAATCTCCGACTGTCTGAACGCTTGCGGGAATATATACTTTCTTGAGGTTGGCACAATACTGGAAAGCACCCTCGCTAAGAGTTACAACGCTGTCCGGAATAGTAACTTCTTCGAGATTCTCGCATACACCGAATGAACGAACACCGATAAATTCCACGCTTGACGGGATTTCAAGAGATGTCATGGGTGACATATAGTATGCAAAATCACCGATAGCCTTAATGCCTTCGGGAATGGGGAAATCTCTGCCCTGAGGAACGGCACAAAGTACAGTACCGCTCTTGTCATATACAATACCGTCTATTGACTGATAATAGGGGTTTGCCTCGTCAACATTCATGTTCTGGAGTTCCTTGAACATAACCGCACAAAGACCGCTGATATGTGTCATTGTTGCAGGGAAATTCAAAGTTTTTATATTTGCCTTTGAGAACATTCTTGCTTCTACAACAGGTATTTTTCCCTTTACATAAGCAGGTACGGTAACTTCTTCCTCTTCACCGTTATAAGCTGTTGCCATAGCAGTAACGCCTTTCAGACTGAACAATACATTAAATGTAAAGTCGCCCTCATCAATCGTTACAACCTTTACAAGCTTTTCTGTTACAAATTCACCTGCTTTCGCTGCGACAGCCTGTATCTGAGCTTTAACGGCTTCAATTTTCACCTGTATTTCCGCAATCACCTGTTGTGCAACCGCTACATCAAAACCCATACTTTCAAGCTGTGCATTTGCGTCTGCAAGGAGTGCTTCTGACTGTGCCTGAGCCTCTGCCATTATCTCATTAGCCAGCTCTTCTGCTCCTGCTGCAATAGAATTTGCCTGTGCTTCCGCATTGGCGATAATCTGAGCGATCTGTTCTTCATCTTCCAGTTCCTCAACAGCATCAGCAGCTTCCATCATAACTTCGGCAATCCTGGTAGCTGTATCGCTCTTTAATGATGCAACCTGACTTGAAGCCTCTATCATGATTTTCTGTGACATTTTGACTTTCTGTGCAATTTTGATAAGCTTTGCAACATTCGTACTTGAAAGCTTTGAATACGCACCCTGTGCAACCTGAAGCAACATCATTTTGATTGAATCCAGCTTTGAAACATAATCCGGATTTGTTTCATCAGGTGCCATTACAACGGTAACCTCTCCCAAATCGGCATCTTCAACAGCAGCCGCACAAACTCCCGTGCCTGCTACCATAGAAAGTGCCAGAGCTGCTGTCAGCACTCTCTTAAGAAATTTTTTTGAACTTTTCATTTTAAAAACCTCCCAATAATTTTATATACAACAATTTTTCGCTGTATTTAATTTTCAAATTCTGTCAAACAAACTTACTTTGTCACTTTAAGGTCATAATATGTTTTTGAAACAAAACCGTCTGCATTCTTTATCTTGACACATACCTGATAATCGGTTGCATAAGCAGGTTTTATTGTGACAACATTGTTTTCAGCAAAGCCCTGTTTCTGTGTCCACTTAGTGTCGGAAACTTTCTTGTAATAGAAAGCATAAGTGCAGTTTTCAACACCCTCTTCAGCGATACCCGTCACTGTAACTGTTTGACCTTTCTTTATGGTATGGGCAGAAAGTTTTGAGTAATTCCTGAAAGCCTCATTGACAAGTATATTCGTATAATACTTGTGGATATTGCCGTCAGAGTCCTTCAACTTCACGCAGACATCATAAAGACCGAGTTTTGTAGGCTTGAATGTGAAAACATTATTCTCTTTAAAGCCCTGTTTAACAGTCCACTTTGTATCTTTTTCATGCTTGATGAGGAATGAATATTTATATCCCTCTTCAGAACCGCCGTCTGCCTTTGCCGTAAATGTAACTGTCCTGCCGATTTTCATATTGATGTCATCTACAGGCTCTTCAAAGACTTTTTCCAAATCCATGCTCAAGTCATATTTACAGGGAATTTCGTTTTCAAGTGCATACTGTTCCGCATACGAATTGCGGGATTCAATACCAATATAGAAATCCTCCGCAACACCGTAAAAAGCATTTGTGCCTATTTCCTTTACATTCACGGGAACATAAACTGTTTTCAGGTTGGTGGAGTACATGAACGCACCCTCGCCCACAGATTTCACTCCGTAAGGAATGCGGAAACTTTCAAGACAAAGACAGTCACTGAAAGCATACTCTCCTATATAAGTTACTTCGGGAGATATGAATAAACTTTCTATTGACGATTCAAAGAAAGCATAATCACCGATAGCCGTTGTTTCCATCGGAACAGAATATTTTCTTCTTCCTGCAGGGAAAGCAACAAGTGTTGAGCCGTCTTTTGAGAAAGCAACACCGTCAATAGACTGGAAACAGGGATTTTCAGAGTCTATATTGATATTTTCAAGCAGATACAGTTCCGACAAATCCTGACCATCAAGCTCTCTTATGGTAGCAGGCAGATTGATAGTTCTGACATTTTCTGTTGTTTCATCGTCCATTTCGGAAAACATACTTACTTTTGTAACAGGAATACCCATCGCATAAGCAGGTATATCTATTGTAATATTTGTTTCACCGTAATGGCTCTGATAGTAGCCTACCACATCAGCTGTAACACCTTTATAAAGGCTTATATGCACCTGAAACAAATAACAGCTATCCTTGAAATACAACTCCCCATGACTGAAAATAAATCTGTCAGATTTTGCTTTCAAGTCCATAATGAAATTTCTGATTTTCTGTATAACAGTAGCTTTCGGCGGTTCAGAACCATTCTCTTTGAATTCAGCCATCATTTTTTTAACGATTTCTTTCGGCAGACCATTGAGAAGTTTTGAAAGCCGGCTCTGAGTTGCGGAAATATCATTATTTTCCGATATAACCGCTAAATCCTCATTTTCTGCCGATTCAACGGCATTTGCACAAACACCTGCACCGGCAAGCATTGAGATTGCAAGTGCACCTGCAAGCACTCTTGCAATAAATTTTTTTGAAGATTTCAATTGAAAATACCTGCTACTCAAAATATGGACAA
>DBXL01000024.1:0-2924 GCA_002309275.1 Ruminococcaceae bacterium UBA1213
ATCACAACTTCTTCACCAAGTGAAATACTTCCTGCACTGATTTTCGATGTATTTATAAAGTTGTTTTTCACTTCAACATCAAAGTATTTTACGTCAATATTGCCTGCACTGTCTTTGGCTTTGATACAGATATTATAAGTAGTTTCTTTAGTAGGCTTGAAGCTTGCGGAGGTATCTGCACTGAATGCAAGACCGCCCCAGTTTTCGGCACCTGTCTGCTTATAGTAATAAGCGTAAGTGCAGTCACCGACACCGCCTGCTGCAGAACCGTACATTGTGACTTCTTCACCAAGTGAAATGCTTTCTGCACTGATTGTTGAGGTATTTACAAAGGTATTTTTCACTTCAACATCAAAGTATTTTACGGCAACAGTACCTGTGCTGTCTTTTACTTTAATACAGATATTATAAGTGGTTTCTTTGGTAGGCTTGAAAGACTTTTCGGTTTCTGAACTGAAATTAAATCCGCCCCAATTTTGTGCATTTTGCTGTTTATAGTAGTAGGCATAGGTATAGTCGCCTGCACCGCCCGTTGCAGAGCCATGCATCATAACAGAACTGCCCAGAGATATTGATTCGGATTCGATATACGAGGTATTATCGAGGGCAAGGGACTGATAGGCAGGGGCATATATATCGGTATCAGTGAAAGCATTTGCATTTACAGTACCCACTGTACCGGAACCTATTGTAGCAGCGATAAGTGCTGCTGCAATGATTTTGTAAAAAGTTTGTTTTTTCATTATCATCATCACCTTCTAAAGTATTTTAACAATATTATAATATAAAGGACAGAGAATTCAATACAGAAAATGAATTTTTGTAAATTACGCCGATTTATTCTGAAAAATTTGAACAATTTCAACAATTAAAAAAAGAGCAGCCGGTCTATTGACCGACTGCTGAAAGAATTTTTAAATGATTCAGATTTTTGTGACTTTAGCATTTCTCTTAAGTCTTTTTGTAAAGACGAGTACAAGAGCGGAAGCGGCAGCAAGTACAAAGCCGAGTGTAAAAGTATCTTTAAGAGCAGAGTTGTCTTCGGGAGTTTCAACAGAGAGCTCTATAGATTTGCTGTCAGCGATACCTGCAAGAGCTTCATCAGAGATAGCTGCTGTTTTCAGAACGAGAGTTTCACCGATATGTGCATTTTCTCTTTGAGTTTCTGTTTTGATGAGGTCGAGAGTCTGCTCATCAACAGTACCTGTGACATTGATATTATTGTCATTCTGGAATTTTTCAACTGCTGCAACAACCGTATTGCTGTAAACACCGGAAGTTTTGCCGTCATAGTAGTTGAGAGCGGCAAGTCTTGACTGGAGCTGAGCAACGTCATCACCTGCATAGCCGTACTTCAGTACATCGAAGTCAGGAGATTTGATAGCCTTGTCTGAATAGAGGAGTTCAAGCTGTTCAGCGGTCATCATATCGGATTCTTCAAAGCCTGCTGCTTTCTGGAAAGCGTTAACGGCTTCAAGAGTTGCATCATCAAATTTTTCGCTTACGATACCTGAGAGATAGCGGAGTTCAATCAGTCTTTTCTGCATTTTTGTTACAACGATACCGCTTGTGCCATATACGGCACTGCCTGCATTGGGGTTTTTCTTAGCCTTGCTGCTGAATATACGGAGCTGAGTATCAACATCTGCAATACCTGTAGATTTGATTTTGTTGTCTTTCTGGAACTGTCTTACAGCACTTGCGGTAAGTTCACTGTAGAAGCCTGTAATATCATCATAATAATATTCAAGTTCTGTTAATCTTGTCTGGAGGGATTTTACAGGAACTTCGCCTGTTTCATCAAAAGTGCCGTTTGAGAGAATGCGGAAATTTGACTGAGCGTCATTGGATTTAAGGATTCTATAAGTTCTGCTGTCAACGATACCTGTGCTTTCAAGGTCATTCTTTGCCTGGAAAAGCATTACTGAATTGACAGTCTGGTCGTCATAGCTGCCGGATGCTTTTTCATAGAGATAGCCGAGTTCATAAAGTCTTGTCTGGATAGAAGAAACGGTTTTACTTTCATTATTGTCTTTATAACCGTATTCTGCAATAAGTTCTATTACTTCTTCAACAACGGGTTCTTCTTTCTGGCTTTCTTCCTTAGATTCCTCTTTTTTGGATTCCTCTTTTTTAGATTCTTCCTTTTTGGACTCCTCTTTCTTGGATTCCTCTTTCTTGGATTCTTCTTTAGATTCCTCTTTGCTTTCTTCCTTTGACACTTCAGCAACGCTTGTTTCTTCAACAACTGAGGGCTGCTGGACTACTTCGGGTTCACGGGAGGGTTCTTCATATACAATTTCCTGGCTGCTTTCTTCAACATAATAGTTATTGTTGTTTTCATAAACGGGTTCTTCATAGTAATAGGAAGGCTGTTCCTGAACGGGTGCAGAATAGTCTGTTGTTTCATAGGCACTTGAAGGAGGTGCTATATCGGAAACGCCTGCACTGTTGAAAGTATATGTAATGCCGTCAAGAGTTCTTGATGTATCCGAGAGATACTGACCGTTTTCATAATAGAAAGAGTCACCGTTGAGGAGTACCCAGCCCTGATAGGGATAAGAAACGCCTGCAATTTTAAACCACTCTACCCAGGAGGCACTGTATGCATTGTGATAGCCAATGCCAAGGCTGGGGCTCTGTGCATCGATTGCCATGCCTGAGCCTACATATACGCCGACATGACCGGGATGATGAAGTCCGAGACCGTGTATATTCGGAATGCCGTTATATACATAGCCCCATTCATCAGAAGCAGCAAGCATATCTGTTCTGATACCGCCGACACCGTTGTAGCTCCAGATAAGTCCGGAGCAGTCAACTGCACCGTATGAAGCAGCACCCCATACATAACTCCAGCCTTCCCAGTAGGCTCTGTAGCAGTGTGCACACAATCCTATATTTGAACTTGATTCGGCGGATAC
>DBXL01000024.1:2975-6034 GCA_002309275.1 Ruminococcaceae bacterium UBA1213
ACCTTTTTTAACGATTTTCATTGGAATAAAAGTCCCCTTTCGATTTAAAAAAAATCCTTTTTTGATTTACAATTTTTTAACTATCTCGAAAAATTATTTCAAACTTGTAACAAATCCTTAATGATAATAACATCATCTGTAACAAAAATCAAGTGTTTTTTCGTATTTTACATAAATTTTTCCAAATATTCGGCACTTTGCACAAAACATTTTCTGCTATTCAGTTAAGTTCTAAAATATCAAATATCAATTTATAATTGCAAGAGAGTAAAATATGTGTTATGATAATAAATTGTAAGGAGATGTGTATTATGGAAAAGAAGAATTTGGCAGTGATATTCGGCGGAAAGTCGTCTGAACATGAAATTTCAAGGGTTTCGGCAGCTTATGTAATAAGCCGTATATCAAAGGAAAAGTATAATATATTCACGATAGGCATTACAAAACAGGGAAAATGGTTTTTGTATTCGGGCGACACGGAAGCTATCAAAGACGGTTCATGGGAAAATGATGTCAATAACAAGTCTGCATTCATTTCACCTGATTCATCTGTGAAAGGCATGGTTGTCATGTCAGACGGCAAGTGTGAAGTGATACCGCTTGATGTGATATTCCCTGTAATGCATGGAAAAAACGGAGAAGACGGCACGATACAGGGCTTGTTTGAGATGTCGGGCATACCGTATGTAGGCTGTGGAGTGCTTGCCTCTGCTGACTGCATGGACAAGGTAACAGCTAACATTATATTTGCAAGTCTTGGCATAGACCAGGCAAAATTTACATGGTGCTATGCAAGCGATTTTAAGAAGTCACCCGAAAAGTGCATGGAGGAAGTGGAAAAAACGCTTGCTTATCCCATATTCGTAAAGCCTGCCAATGCAGGTTCATCTGTGGGAATCAGCAAGGCAAATGACAGAACCGAACTTGAAAAGGCTGTTGAAGTTGCCTCAAAGGAGGACAGCCGTATATTATTTGAAGAAACGGTTATCGGAAAAGAAGTGGAATGTGCCGTTCTGGGAAATGATGAGCCGTTTGCGTCAACTGTGGGAGAGATTGCCCCCGCAAGTGAATTCTATGATTATGATGCAAAATATAACAATGCGAATTCCCTGCTTTTCATTCCTGCAAGGATAGAAGAAGAACTCATTGAAAAAGTCCGTGAAAATGCTGTAAAGGCATACCATGCAGTAGGCTGTGCCGGGCTTTCGAGAGTGGATTTCTTTGTAACAGAGGATAAGCGTGTCATGCTCAATGAAATAAATACCCTTCCCGGCTTTACATCTATAAGCATGTATCCGAAGCTTATGGAGAAATCGGGCATAAACGGATATGAACTTGTAGAAAAACTGATTGAACTTGCATTTGAGAGGGCGTAAAATATGATAATGTCAGATAGTGCAATAGGAATTTTTGATTCGGGACTCGGTGGGCTTACTGCTGTAAAACAGCTTGAAAAAGTTCTGCCGAATGAAAATATAATCTATTTCGGCGATACGGCAAGAGTGCCGTATGGCAGCAGAAGTCAGCAGACCATCGTAAGATATGCGGAACAGGACGCATCCTTTTTGCTGTCAAAGGGCGTAAAAATGATAATAGCCGCCTGCGGAACGGTAAGTTCTGTTGCGGCGGATTTGGGAAACGTTTTGCCTGTACCATTTACGGGAGTTGTAGAGCCGACTGCACAGGCGGCTGTGAATGCCACGAAAAACGGTGTGATAGGCGTAATAGGCACGTCTGCCACAGTCAGCAGTAAATCCTATAAAAAAGCCATTCTCGCCAAAGATAAAAAATTCAAGGTCTATCAGCAGGAATGTCCGCTTTTTGTATCGCTGGTTGAAAACGGCTTTATATCCGAAGAGGATAAAATTGTACAGCTTATTGTGGAAAGATACCTCGAAAAGCTGAAAAATATTAAAATAGATACGCTGATACTTGGCTGTACGCACTTTCCGATTATTGCAAAGGCGATACAGAATTATTTGGGAGATGAAGTCACCCTCATAGACTCCGGCAGAGAAACCGCTATTTATGCGGCAAATATGCTTAAACAGAAAAATCTGCTTAATAAAAGCACCGAAAAAGGTGAAGCTGTTTATTATGTCAGTGACACTGTTGAGGACTTCAGAAAAACTGCACAAATTTTTCTCGGTCAGAATGACATTGAAGATGTCTATCACATAACGCTTTAAAATTGAAAGTTGAAAAGGGAAAATGGAAAATTGATTTGATACAGGAGGTAAAAATGGAAGAAAAATATATTTTATCTGTTGAGGGCAAGCAGACTGTTGACGGTCAGTCGGATAAAATAGACCTGCAAACAAGGGCTTCATACATGATGAAGAATGGAAACAGATACATTTCCTATACGGAATATGACACCATGAACCCGAAACAGACTTACAGAACAACTATTAAAGTATCGCCTGAAAATATTGTTACGGTGATGAAAGGCGGCAGTGAAAAGCATAATCTCATGTTGGAACAGGGTGTACGCCATAAATGCGAATATATCACAGGCTTTGGAATGATTTCTCTGGGAGTGTTCACGGACAGCGTGAAAGTCAATCTTGACGACAGAGGCGGAGAAATAAAAGTACACTATAATATAGATGTACAATCCGAGCTTGCAAGCGTAAATGAACTTACTATTAACATAAAGGAGGCTGTAAAAGATGTCAGCAGCTATTCAGACATTGAACAATCTTAAACAGGCAATTATAAATGCCTTTGAAAAAGCACAGGATTCGGGACTGCTTTCAAAAGAGGCACAAATCCCCGATTTTACCATAGAAACTCCCTCAGACCGCTCACACGGCGATTTGGCTACCAATGCGGCAATGGTATCTGCAAGGGCTTTCAGGCTTGCTCCAAGAAAAATTGCTGAAATCCTTACAAGCAACATTAACCTTGACGGCACAAACCTCGAAAGATTTGAAATTGCAGGACCTGGATTTATCAATTTCTTTTATGCAAGGTCATTTTATTCTGCTGTCATTGAGGAAATCAAATCTCAGGGCAAAAATTACGGGCGTTCCAATTACGGTCAGGGAAAGAAAGTG
>DBXL01000024.1:6073-23541 GCA_002309275.1 Ruminococcaceae bacterium UBA1213
CGTGGCGGTGCATTGGGTGATACTCTTGCAAGTGTGCTGGATTATGCAGGCTATGAAGTGGAAAGAGAATTTTATGTAAACGATGCCGGAAATCAGATAGAAAAATTTGCAACATCTCTTGAAATAAGATATATGCAGATGTATAAAGAGGGCTATGAACTCCCTGAAGACGCTTATCACGGTCAGGATATTATCGACCATGCCAAGAATTTTGCGGATATTTACGGGGATAAGTATGTTGAAACGTCTTCCGAAGAAAGAAGGAAGGCTCTCGTTGCCTACGCTCTCCCATTGAATATAGAGGGCTTGGAAAGGGATTTGCTGAAATACAGGATAAAATATGATAACTGGTTCAGGGAAAGCACTCTGCATAACAGCGGTGCTGTCAAAGATATAGTTGCACTTCTCACGGAAAAAGGACACACTTATGAAAAAGACGGTGCAATATGGTTTAAAGCGGAACAGTTCGGTGCAGACAAGGATTTTGTTTTGGTACGTTCCAACGGCTTGCCAACTTATGTAGTACCCGATATTGCATATCATTATAACAAGCTCGTCACAAGAAACTTTGACAAGGCGATTGACGTACTTGGTGCAGACCATCACGGATATGTGCCACGTCTGAAAGCAGCTTTGACGGCTCTCGGCGTTGACGCTTCAAGGCTTGATGTCGTTTTAATGCAAATGGTATTCCTTGTAAAAGACGGCGAAAGAGTGAAACTCTCAAAGAGAAGCGGTAAGGCAATCACACTTGTAACACTGCTTGATGAAATCCCGATAGACGCTGCAAGATTTTTCTTCAATCTGAGAGAGGCAAATACACCGCTTGAATTTGACCTTGACTTAGCTGTTGAGAAGTCATCACAAAATCCTGTATATTACGTTCAGTATGCACACGCAAGAATTTGTAATATAGTCAAAATGCTTGCACAGGAGAATATATTCCCGACAGACTGCACAGAAAGTGATTATGCACTTTTGACAGCCCCCGAAGAAATTGAGCTTATTAATAAACTTTCGATATTCACAGAGGAAATCAATTCTTCTGCAAGGGATTATGACCCGTCAAGAATTACACGTTATGTATATGATGTTGCAACACTTTTCCATAAATTCTATAATGCGTGCCGTGTCAAGAATGAGAATGAATCTCTCATGCAGGCACGTTTGGCATTGTGCCTTGCAGTAAAGACTGTTATTTCCAATATACTTGAGATGTTCAAGATAGACGCACCCGAGTCAATGTAAGGGAGGAATTTTCAGTGAAGAACAGACCTTTTCTTGTAGCATCACTTGTATTCGGACTGATAGGGCTTGCCCTTCTTATGACAGCAGGCATATCATTTATGGCAGATTCCAATGCAGTTGTAAAAGCTCTTGCATCAATCATGAATAGTGATCCTAAAAGCTTATCCAATGCACTTATAGCAGAGTTGGGAGTTGTATTTTTAGTACCGTCATTCATTTTTGCATACAGGTCATTCACCGACAATGAATACTACGAGAAGAAAAAACAGGAATTTGAACAAATGACAGAAACGCCCGAAGCGGAAGTTACAGCAGAATAAAATAAAAAGGTATCTGCCCCGGAAAAGCAGATACCTTTTTTAATTGCTCATTGCCAACTGCTAATTGTTCATCAGCCATTTTTCAGCTTTTTTAGCGACTTCTTTAAGAGCCTTTTCGTCAAAGGGGGATTTAAGACCGGCAGTTTCAATTAATTCTGTGAAAGTCTGTGTACCGGCTTTTTTAACAAGTTTCATATAGCGTTTCCATGCTTCTTTATAGCTGTCCTGCATGATAACCCAGAATTCCAATGCAGCGGTCTGTGCAAGGCAGTAGTCTATATAGTAAAATGGATTTTCATATATGTGAAGCTGTCTTTGCCAGCCCTTGCCCTCTCCGTAGAATGTCGAGCCATCAAGTTTTATCCAGGGCATATATATGCCTGTGAGTTCTTTCCAGACATTATGCCTTTGTTCAGGTGTCATGGAGGGATTTTCATATATGATATGCTGGAAATGGTCAACCATAGTGCCGTACGGAATGAAAGTTATCGCACCAAAAAGGTGACTGTAACGGAATTTTTTGGAGTCATCGCCGAAAAAGTCATCACTTGCCTTCCAGCCGAAAAATTCCATCGTCATGGAGTGTATCTCACACGCTTCGAGGGTGGGACTCTGATTTTCAGAGGGAACGATATTTCTTGCCGTGTAGAATGCAAAGGCATGACCTGCTTCATGCGTCATCACTTCAACATCATCATGCGTGCCGTTGAAATTCGCAAATATAAAGGGGACTTTGTAATCTGCAAATTGTGTACAGTAGCCGCCGCCAGCCTTGCCTTTTTTGCTGAGAACGTCCATTAAATCATTTTCATACATGACATTGATAAATTCGGCGGTTTCGTCGGAAAGCTTGTGATAGAATTTTTTGGCAGCTTTGAGAATGTCTTTTGCAGAGCCTTGAGGTTTAGGGTTGCCGTCACGGAATTTCAGGGCAGCGTCTGCAAAGGTAAGCGGATAGTCAAGACCTGTTCTTTGAGCCTGTTCACGATAGAGTCTTTCTGCAACAGGGACTATATATTTGACAACAGCCTTTCTGAATTTTTCTATGTCGTGTTCGTCATAGCAGTTTCTGTTCATTTGGAGATAGCCGAGCCTTACAAAGTTTTTATAGCCGAGTTTAAGGGCTTTTTGATGTCTGAGGTGTACGAGTTTATCAAAAATTTCATCAAGTTCCGCACCGTGTTCACTGTAAAATTGGCTTTCCACGAACCATGCCGCACGTCTTTGCTCATCATCTGCGGATTGCTTGTATGGGAAAAGCTGTGAAAGCGTTTTCTTTTCGCCGTCAAAGTCTATCTGTGCAGAGGCGATAAGCTTTTGATAAGCCGTTTCAAGTTTATTGGTTTCCTGCGTTTCGGGGATTATTTCAGGCGAGAATGCTTTTAAAAATATTTCTGCATTTTTAAAGAGAAGACTGCCGTATTTTTTTTCAAGCTTATGACGGAATCGGCTTTCGACGAGAAGTTTTGCAAAGCTTTGTTGGATTTCCGTGAATTCGGGAGAAATTTCGTCTGTGAATTCCACTTCTTTTTCATAGAATTCATCATTGGTATCAATAGAATGTCTTGTATAGGCAAGACTCATCATTGTATCGGTATGTGCAGAAAGTCTGTCCCATTCCATAAAAGCCTTGTCAGCGGTTTCAAAGTCCTCTGCATTGATAAGGGCTTGTTTTATTTCATCAGCCTTTACTCTGATTTCATCTATATTCGGTCTTTCATACTGCATTTCGGAAAATTTCATTTTTAATGCCTCCTTTGCTTCAATTTTACAATATACTTTATGAAAAATCAATCGAAATAATAAAAAATCCCCGACAGGAATCTCTGTCGGGGAAAATATCGGTTTATCTGTTTCTTGCGAAAAGTCTGAGAAGATACAAGAACAGGTTGATGAAATCAAGATAGAGTTCAAGAGCGATATTGATAGAAGCCTTTTTGAGCATTTCGGAGTCACCGCTGAAATATTCATAGCCCTTTTTGATTTTCTGTGTATCGTATGCAGTGAAGCCTACGAAAATCGCAATTCCAACAAGGCTGATAATCAAATCCATAGCACCCATCTTAAAGAAAAGTCCGAGAATGCCGAACACGATAAGAACCACAAGACCAATTAAAAGAATGGGGCGGAGTTTTGTGAGGTCACGTTTTGTAACAAGACCATAGATTGAGAATGCACCGAAAAGCAAAGCGGTTGCGGCAAATGCCCATATAGCCTTGCCTGCATCTGCAAGCCAGAGAGTAGGAGCAATATTGATTCCGTTCATAACGGAGTAGATGAGAAACAGTATGAGGCTTACAGTTGAGGGAAGTTTGTAAACGAAAAATCCGAGTACTATCACAAGAGCCAATTCAACGATAACGCTGCCGATGTAGATAGGGAAAAACTGTTCAATCATAAGCGGATTTGCATTCAACATACTCTGTATAGCAAAGCCGAGAATGAAAGTAATGGAAAGACCTGCAGCCATCCAAGTATAGACACGTCTGCTGAAGTCAGCCATTGAAACGCCTGACAAAGCCTGTCCCATGCCGTTTCCATTGTAGTAGCCGTTATTCTGAACACCGTTAAAATCATTATAACCTGAGCCGTTGTCATAGAAATTATTGTTATAATCATTTCTATTCATAAAGACACCTCTTTCTGAAAAGTAAATATATTTGATTTACGCTTATAATATAACCGTTTTTCGAGTGAAAGTCAACATACTTACAATAGATTTTTTGAAGAAAAAAATCGGAAAATTCCGACTTTTTATACAGATTTGTCAGAACTGACACAAATTATGAATGATACATTCTGAATTATGAATTGAAAAATACATCTTGACTAATCACAAAAAGGGAACTATAATTTAAATTGGAGAAACAGCGTAAAGCTGAATCAAAAAAGTTAAGAGGAGAGTTTAAAAAATGAAAAACTATAACATTACGTTGCTGAAAGGTGACGGTATAGGACCTGAAATTGTAAACGAGGCAGTCAAGGTTCTGGACAAGACAGCTGAAAAATTTGGATTTGGTGTGACCTATACAGAGGCACTTTTGGGCGGTTGTGCGATTGACGCAACAGGTGTACCGCTTCCGCAGGAAACGATTGATAAATG
Source organism: Ruminococcaceae bacterium UBA1213 (assembly GCA_002309275.1). Classification (GTDB taxonomy): domain Bacteria; phylum Bacillota; class Clostridia; order Oscillospirales; family Acutalibacteraceae; genus UBA1213. The sequence goes on from DBXL01000024.1 coordinate 10,745, forward strand.
TAAGGCTTCGGATTCCGTACTTTTGGGAGCAGTCGGCGGACCTAAGTGGGATACTCAGCCCGGCAATAACAGACCGGAAGCGGGCTTGCTTGGAATAAGAGGGGCATTGGGATTGTTTGCGAATCTCCGTCCTGCAGTAATTTTTGAACAGCTTAAAAATGCGTCACCGCTGAAAAGTGAGATTATAGGCGACGCTATGGATATAATGATAGTAAGAGAGCTTACAGGCGGTATTTACTTCGGCAAGAGAGGCAATTTTGAAGAAGACGGCGTGAAAGCTGCTTATGATACGGAGAAATATAATGTAAAAGAAATTGAGCGTATCGGCAGAGTTGCTTTTGACATGGCTATGAAAAGAAATAAAAAGCTGACAAGCGTTGACAAGGCAAATGTATTGGATTCTTCAAGACTCTGGAGAGCTACTATGATAGAGCTTTCAAAGGAATATCCCGAAGTAGAACTCAATCATTTGTATGTAGATAACTGTGCAATGCAGTTAGTGAGAAATCCCAAACAGTTTGATGTAATCGTCACTTCCAATATATTCGGCGATATACTTTCCGATGAAGCGTCAATGATAAGCGGTTCAATAGGAATGCTGGCTTCCGCAAGCCTGAACAGCACAAAATTGGGAATGTATGAGCCTATACACGGTTCTGCACCCGACATTGCAGGAAAAGGCATTGCCAATCCGCTTGCAACCATACTTTCCGTTGCCATGATGCTGAGATATTCTCTTGATGAGCCGAAAGCAGCTGATGCTATTGAAAATGCCGTTGCAGAGGTGCTTAAAACATACAGAACTCCCGATATTTATACAGAGGGTACTACAAAAGTATCAACTGTTGAAATGGGTGACGCAGTTTGTGCATTGATATAAAATAAAGGGCGGTATGTTTTTATGGAGAATTTAAATTTGGCTTTAACGCTTCTTTTGGCGGGATTTGTAATTGTATTTCTTGTACTTGTCCTTTTGATACTGATAATCACTGTTTATGGAAAAATCATACAGTTTGCACAAAAGGCGGTATCCAAAAAGAATCAAAAAGTTGAAAAGCCTGCAATAAGGTCTGTTACCCGTGAGGAAATAGAGGAGTATGACAGCGATGAAATTCCCGAAGAAATCATAGCCGTTATTGCAGCAGCAGTTGACGCTATGTATGGCACAAAGCCTCACAGAATAAAAAATGTAAAGCGTTCCCGTTCCATTCGTTCTTCTTGGGGCAATGCGGGCATTGCTGAAAACACAAGACCGTTTTAACAATTAGCAATGAGCAATGTGCAATTAGCAATGAATTGCGTGAAATCAAACTGAAAGGAAGAAATCGAATGGATATTTTCAATAAACTTGGGGAAATCATTGTAAATCTTTACAATTCTTCAGGTCTGGCATCTCTTGATTGGCAGAATTATGTAATGATAGGCATTGCATTTGTACTGATGTTTCTAGCAATCAAAAAACAGTATGAACCATTGTTATTATTACCCATAGCATTCGGAATGATGTTGGTGAATATATTTCCGGGTATCATGGGAAATCCCTCTACACAGCTTATGACTCTCGAACAGCTTCAAGCGGCAAATCTTGATCCGGCTTCCTATACGACAAGTACGCTTGATGGTGTTACATATTATAATGTAACGGAGAATGGCGGATTGTTTTATTATCTCTATCAGGGCGTACATCTGGGAATATTCCCGCCGCTGATATTCTTGGGCATAGGTGCAATGACGGATTTCGGACCGCTCATTGCCAATCCGAAAAGCTTTATATTGGGAGCGGCGGCACAGATAGGTATATTTATTACATTTATCGGTGCAACTTTCCTGAACTTTGCACCCAAAGAGGCAGGCTCTATTGCAATCATAGGCGGTGCAGACGGTCCTACAGCGATATTTGTAACGTCACAGCTTTCACCCGAACTGCTTGGACCGATTGCGGTTGCGGCATATTCTTATATGGCACTTGTGCCGATAATTCAGCCCCCTATTATGAAACTGCTCACCACTAAAAAAGAGCGTTCTATTGTCATGGAGCAGTTAAGACCTGTTTCAAAGATAGAGAAAATTATTTTCCCGATAGTCGTTGTAGTGCTTGTTGCAATATTGCTTCCTGACGCTGCACCGCTTGTTGGAATGCTCATGCTTGGCAATCTCTTTAAAGAGAGCGGAGTGGTTGACAGAATTGCAAAAACTGCACAGAATGAACTGATGAATATAGTGACAATATTCTTGGGAACAACTGTCGGTGCAACTGCAAGCGGTACATTGTTCCTTACGCCGAAAACACTGGGAATTATTGCACTCGGCTTGATAGCATTCTGTTTCGGTACGGCTTGCGGAGTTCTTTTCGGAAAAATAATGTGCTGGGCAACGCATGGAAAAGTTAATCCCTTGATAGGCTCGGCAGGCGTATCGGCTGTACCTATGGCAGCGAGAATTTCACAGAAAGTCGGTCAGGAGGAAAATCCTGCAAACTTTCTTCTCATGCACGCTATGGGACCGAATGTGGCAGGTGTTATTGGTTCGGCAGTTGCGGCAGGTGTGCTTATCAGTGTATTGAAATGATTTATTAAAGCCGTCTGTCAGATTTTCAGACGGCTTGATTTTTATAGAAAGGAAGATTTTTTATGAAGTTCAAAAAAGTGTTTGCGTGTATTCTTTCAGCGTCTTTGATGATGTCGGTATCATCTGTTTTAAGTATGCCTGTGTATGCTGAGAGCGTGACATCATCATGGAGTATCACAACGGAAGAAACAGCGGTAACATTGCCTTCAGAAGTTCAGACAGCGTTTGATGAGGCTATGGAGGACTATGACGGAAATAAGCTGATACCGCTTGCATATTATAGTTGTCAGGTTGTTGCAGGCTTCAACTATGGATTGATATGCAGGGAAGTATCATGGAATGGCGAAAGTTCGCTGAAATGGGTGGATATATATAATCCGAATGCACCCGGAATGAATATTTACAGAAAGGCACAGTTAGGAATTGTAGAGGACTTGAATATTGAAAAATATGCCTATACAAATGAATATGATATTCCCGAACAACCGCTCGCAGGAGGAACAGAGATACCAAGAGATATAACACGCTGCAAACTGCCGTCAGATGCACAAAAGGCTTTTGATACAATATTTTTGAACATTGACGGTACTTCATGCAAACCTGTGGCATATCTTGGAAAACAGCAGACAGATGATGGAACAGATTATGCAATGATGTGTACGATAAATGCAGTTGTGCCGAATCCCGATGTATTCCTTAGAATAATGATATTACATCAGGGAACGGACGGAAGAGCTTATGTAAAGAGTCAATATACTGTTCTGGCACAAAGAACATATCACTATGAATATGCCCTTTCAAATACATCAACGATAAGTACAAATAATATAGTGCTTGGAAACACGTTTGCAGTTATGGGAGATTCCTACGGCGGAGAAGGCAATCATTATTATGCGGTGCTGTATAAGAAAAAGTCCGATAAAAAGTGGACTGTAAAGCAGAATTACAGTTCGGATAATTATGTTGTCATAAAGCCCGCCAAAGCAACGGATTATGATGTATGCGTGAAAGTCAAAGACGATAACGGCGATATAGTGAAGAAGTTCTTTACTGTAAAAGTTAATCCCAAGCTTGCCAATACTTCCATGATATCCGATACAACCATAAAAAAGGGAAATACAGTGACTTTGGAAGGCTCTGCAACAGGCGGTATGGGAAAATATCAGTATGCAGTTCTCTATAAGAAAAAGAGTGAAAGCAAATGGACTGTAAGACAGAACTATAAAGAAAATAATGAAATAATCGTAAGACCGTATATGGCAACGGGATATGATATATGCATAAAAGTGAAAGATGAAATGGGAACCGTTGCAAAGAAATATTTTGATGTTACAGTAAAGTAATGGATATATAGGCTGTCTGATTTCAGACAGCTTGTATTTTTTACAAAATTTATCCATAAATATTATTACTTTAGTGGAAAAATTCATATTGTATTGATTTTTTATGTTATATAATGTATAATGTAATATAAATTAATATAAAGGAGAGTGTGTTTTTTATGATGAACAGAAAGTATATTCGCAAAGGATTTGCGGCAGCACTTGCACTGACGATTATGACAAGCGGAATGAGTGCATTAAGTGTATCGGCGGTTGATGAAATCATTGCAGATGAAGTGGCTGAGGAGATATTGCCTGCTGAGGAACTCCAAAATAATTCCTCTGTCAACTTTGAAACATTGGGTGTAAAGAAGTATCTTAAAATCTATGGTTCAGCAAGCGGTGGAAGTGGAGATTATACTTATGCCTATCTTTACAAAAAGCAGGCGGATACAAAGTGGAGTGTAAAAAAGAATTACAGTGACACTCAGGAAGTAACATTAGCACCTCAGACTGTTACAACGTATAATATATGCGTTAAAGTAAAAGACGGTACAGGTACGATTGTAAAGAAATTTATTGATGTAAAGGTAAATGCTGCACTGACAAGCAAGTCAAAGGTAAGTTCAAAGAGTATTACAAAAGGTCAGAAAGTGACAATGACGGGTGCGGCAACAGGCGGCAGCGGCGGTTATACGTATGCATACCTTTACAGGAGAGATGGCGGTGCATGGAAAGTTTATAAGAATTATAGTACGGCTTCTTCAGTAGTGATAACTCCTGCATTTTCAGGAACTTATGAAATATGCATAAAAGCAAAGGACAGCTATGGAACGATTGTAAAAGATTACTTTACAGTAGCGGTAAGGGAATTGCTCAATCAGTCCACTTTGAGCCTCACGGAAGCCAAAATGGGTGAAAAGGTGAGAATAGACGGCTCTGCAACAGGTGGAAACGGCAGTTACAGCTATGCATATTATTTGCAGGAACCAGGCTCTTCAAGCTGGAAAACTCTCAAAAATTTCAGTGCTACAAAGTCTGTACAGTTTACTCCCGATAAAATCGGCAAATATAATATCTGTGTGAAGATAAAGGACGTTACAGGAACTGTTGCAAAGAAATATCTTGAACTGGAAGTTTTTGACGGCACCAATATTGCAGCAGAGATTACTGCAAGAATCATCAATGACAGCATGAGTTCCATACAGAAAATAAAAGCAATACATGACTGGCTGGTCAATCATACAGAGTACGATACAGAAGGCTATTCAACCGGAAATATCTCATCTGACTCCTATACCGCAGAGGGACTTTTCAAAACAGGCAGGGCTGTTTGTGACGGCTATGCAAAGGCATTCCAGCAGATGGCTGAAAGTGCAGGCTTTGAGGCTATCAAAGTAAACGGAATAGGCTTCAACTCTAAAGGACAGACGGAAACTCATGCATGGAATCAGGTAAAGGTTGACGGAAAATGGTATAATATTGATGTTACATGGGACGATCCCGTTACAAACGGCGATATAGGATTTGATAATCTCAGATATAAATATTTCCTCGTTCCTGACAGCATTATTTACAAAGACCATACAGCAGATCCGGGACAGCAGATTAATACCTGCACAGCCGAACAGCCTATGAATCAGATAATCAATGAAGTAATGGAAGAGGATATTGCCAATCATAAGAATTACTTCTACTGCGGAAGCTATAAAGAAGTTTCTTCCATCACAAAGCCATTGGCAGACAAGCGTACAACAGAGTTTACTATTATCTATCTGACAAAGAATATGCCCGATGTACAGAAAATAATGGATACTGCACTCTATGCACATGATGATATTATGTCACTGGGCTGTGAGTATATGGATTGGAAATTTGAGGGATATACACAGATGACACTGCGTCTTGAATATTGACCTCCATTAATATAAAAATTGCCGTGAACGTGGTACTGCGTTCACGGTGATTTTTTGGGATATAAAAGAATTAAGACGAAATTTCTGCATAAAATAACTCGTAAGTTGTATATTAATTATATTTTTTGGAAATCATAGGAAATTTTTTAATAATAATTCATAAAAAGTGTTATAAAAAGACTTGAAATTTATCCAAATTTAATGTATGATATATGTATATATAGAAGTTTTAGTATAAAGGAGTTGTGAATTATGCAGCTTGGCAATAACGAGTTTAATGAGCGTTCAGACATCGACCTGTTCCACAGCGGTGAACATTACCATGCCTATAATTACATGGGTGCACATAAGGAACATCGTGACGGTGTAGATGGAGTTATGTTCAGAACATGGGCTCCTCATGCAAAAAGTGTTTCCATTGTAGGCACTTTCAACAACTGGGACAGAAATGCCCACCCAATGAACTGGACTTCCGACGGCGGTATATGGGAGTGCTTTATTGCTGATATAGTCGGTGATTACTCCATATACAAGTACAGCATAGAAACCTATGACGGCTATACTATGCTCAAATCCGATCCGTATGCTTTCCACTATGAAACACGCCCCAATAATTCGTCTGTATTTGTTGACATCAACGGCTATGAGTGGCATGACGAGGAATGGCAGAAAGAAAAAGCAAAACATGAGTCCTACAGCAGTCCTATGAATATCTATGAACTTCATGCGGGTTCATGGAAAAAGTATGCTGACGGCAACTACTTCTCTTACAGCAAGCTTGCTGATGAGCTGATACCCTATGTAAAGGACATGGGCTATACTCATATAGAATTCATGCCTCTTACAGAATACCCGTTTGACGCATCATGGGGCTATCAGGTAACAGGCTATTTTGCCATCACTTCAAGATACGGCAGTCCGTTTGATTTTATGAATTTTGTAGATAGGTGTCATCAGGAAGGCATTTCTGTTATTATGGACTGGGTGCCTGCACATTTCCCGAGAGATGCACACGGTCTTGCAAGATTTGACGGTACACCCTGCTATGAATATGCCGACTGGCGTAAGGGCGAGCATAAAGACTGGGGTACACTTGTATTTGACTACGGCAGAAATGAAGTCGTAAGTTTCCTTGTATCAAGTGCGATATTCTGGATGGACTACTATCACATAGACGGACTCAGAGTAGATGCAGTTGCCTCCATGCTGTACCTCGATTACAGCAGACGTGACGGCGAATGGGTAGCCAATAAATTCGGCGGAAAAGACAATCTGGAAGCAGTTGCCTTTTTGCATAAACTCAATGAGGCTGCTTTTAGATATTTCCCGAATACCCTCATGATAGCAGAAGAATCAACTGCATGGGCGAATGTTTCCAAGCCTACATATATGGGCGGTCTGGGCTTCAACTATAAATGGAACATGGGCTGGATGAATGATATGCTTCATTACATATCCCTCGATCCGCTTTACAGACCGTTTAATCATGACAATCTGACTTTCTCATTCTTCTATGCATTTTCCGAAAACTTCATTCTGCCTATATCACATGATGAAGTTGTCTATGGAAAAGCATCTCTTATCAATAAAATGCCCGGCAACTATGAAATGAAGTTCAAGGGCGTGAAAACATTTGTTGCCTACATGATGGCACACCCCGGTAAAAAGCTTACTTTCATGGGTACAGAATTCGGTCAGTTCAAAGAGTGGGACTACTCTATGGAACTTGACTGGATGCTTTTGGAATATCCTGCCCATATCGACCTGAAAAACTTCTTCAGGGCTATTAACCATTTCTATCTTGAAAACAGTCCCCTTTGGGAAGTTGACTATTCATGGGAAGGCTTTAACTGGATTTCAAATGACGACTATACACAGAGTGTCATTTCTTTCAGAAGAATTGATAAAAAGGGTAATGAATTGATAGCAGTCTGCAATTTCCAGCCGATGCTGCGTGAAAATTACCGTATAGGCGTACCGTTTGCAGGTACTTACAGTGAAGTGTTCAATACAGAGTGGACAGAGTTCGGCGGTGCAGGCATTTCCAATGGTACGGATATAAAATCCGAAGATGAGCCCATGCACGGACATGAACAGTCAATCGTTCTTACATTGCCGCCGATGTCTGTAATGTATCTCAAGTGCACACGCAAGAAGCCCAAGAGAAAGCCCAGAAAAAAGGCTGCCGAAGGCGAAACGGCTGAAAAGAAGACTTCAAGAAAAAAATCTGCCAAAAAGGCTGACACAGTGGAAACAACTGCAGAAGAAGTGAAGGCAGAGGAAAAGCCCAAAAAGAGAACAAGAAAAAAGAAAACTGAAACACCTGAACAGTGAGTGACAGCATGATATTGCTGTGAAAATAAATAAAACCGTTATTTATTGAAGGAGGACAATAGTATGTATCCAAAGCAGGAAGTAGTAGCCATGCTGCTTGCCGGAGGTCAGGGCAGCAGACTTGGTGTACTTACTCAGAAACTCGCAAAACCTGCCGTACCCTTTGGCGGCAAATACCGTATCATTGACTTTCCGCTTTCCAACTGCGTTAATTCCGGCATAGAGGCTGTCGGAGTTCTGACACAGTATCAGCCTCTTGTACTGAATGAGTATATAGGCAGCGGTCAGCCATGGGACCTCGACGGCATGAACAGTGGTGTAAGCGTTCTTTCACCATATCAGCAGATAAAAGGCACAGACTGGTATAAAGGTACTGCCAATGCTATCTATCAGAATATTAATTATATTGACAGATACAACCCCGATTATGTAGTCATTCTTTCAGGCGACCACATCTATAAAATGGACTATTCCAAGATGATAGCTTTCCATAAGGAAAACAATGCAGACTGCACCATAGCAGTTATAGATGTACCGCTTGCAGAAGCATCAAGATTTGGTATCATGAATACCAATCCTGACGGCTCTATCTATGAGTTTGAAGAAAAGCCAAAGCATCCGAAAAGCACAAATGCTTCTATGGGTATTTATGTATTCAGCTGGGACAAACTCCGCAAGTATCTGATAGAAGATGAAAATGAAGAAGGTTCCGAACATGATTTCGGCAAGAATGTTCTTCCGAGAATGCTCGAGGACGGTCAGAGAATGTTTGCTTATCAGTTCGAGGGCTATTGGAAAGACGTTGGTACAATAGACAGCCTCTGGGAAGCAAATATGGACCTGCTTGATCCGAATGTTCCTCTTGACCTCATGGACGAGAGCTGGAAAATTTATTCAAGAAATCCCGTTGTTCCCCCGCAGTATATTGCAGACACCGCTAAAATACAGAATTCACTCATCGGTGACGGCTGTGATATAGCAGGTGAGCTGGAGTTCTCCATACTTTTCTCCAATGTCGTTGTAAAGCCCGGTGCCGTTATCGAGTCATCTATCATCATGCCCGGCTGTGTCATTGAAGAAGGTGCGGTAGTAAGATTTGCCATCGTTTCGGAAAACACCGTTATAGGCAAAAATGCCGTTGTCGGTGCAAGACCGGAAGATATTGAAAATAAAGAGGAATGGGGTATCGCTGTTGTAGGTGATAATCTCAAAATAGGTGCAGGTGTAAAAGTTGCTCCGAAAGCTATGATTGCAGAAGATATAGAGGAGGTTGAATAATATGCGTGGCAACAGAATTTTAGGTATCATCTTCTCTAATCTCCATGAAAAACTCATCAGCGAGATCACTGAGAAAAGAACAATGGGTGCAGTACCTTTCGGCGGAAGATACCGTTTAATCGATTTCCCGCTCTCCAACATGGTAAACTCCGGTATCAATAAAGTAGGCGTTCTCACAAAGACTAATTATCAGTCACTTGTGGATCACCTCGGCACAGGTAAGGCTTGGGATTTGTCAAGACAGCGTGACGGTCTGTTTATTCTCCCGCCTTTTATGGATCCGAATGACTATGCAAACAGGGTTTCCACATACCGTTCTATCATGCCTTTCCTGACAAATTCAAGTGAAGAATATGTTGTAATATCCGACTGTGACGTTATCTGCAACATAGACTATCAGAAAGTTTTTGAAAAGCACGTTGAAAACAATGCGGACATAACTCTTGTATATAAGAGGGATACTCTCCCTGCAAAACTGCATGATCCTATGGTACTTTCATTTGACGCAAAAAGCAGAGTGACAGATGTTCTGGTAAGCCCGTCAATTTCAGGTACCTGCAGTTATTACATGAACATGATGATGATAAAGAGAGAATTGCTTATAGAACTCGTAAACAAGTGTGTCAGCAAGAATACAATGAACTTCAAGCGTGACATGATACAGGGCGAATATAAGAATCTCAATATATACGGCTATGAATTCAAGGGCTTTGCACCTGTCATTACATCACCGGCTGAGTATTTCAATGCCAATATGGCACTGATGAACAATGAAGTCCGTGAGGATCTCTTCAGAGGCGACAGACCTATCTATACAAAGGTAAGAGATGATATGCCGGCAAAATACGGTCTTGACTCCAAAGTGAAAAATTCACTTATCGGCAGCGGCTGTATTATTGACGGTGAAGTTGAAAATTGTGTACTGTTCAAGGGCGTTCATATCGGCAAAGGCACAAAGGTTTCCAACTGCGTTATCATGCAGGATACAAAAATCGGTGAAAATTCAAGCCTGAGTTATGTCATCGTTGACAAGGATGTAACTGTCCGTGACGAGAAAACCCTTGCAGGACAGCCTTCCTATCCCGTTTATATCAGCAAGGAAAGCGTTGTTTAAAATGATGAATGAGGAATGAGGAGTGAGGAGTAAACAGGCTCTTCCACTGCTTTGCCTCTGTGTGTTGACTTTAAAGGAAATGAGAGCGGGAAAAATGCGGAGTATTCCTCATTTTTCACTTCTCATTCCTAATTAGATAGGAGGTGTGTGAATGAAGTGTCTGTTTGTGACGAGTGAGGCACAGCCGTTTGCGGCATCAGGCGGTCTTGGAGATGTTTCAGGCTCTTTGCCTCACGCATTAAGACAGCGTTTGATAGGCTGCCGTATCGTTATGCCTTTATATGAGGACATACCCGCTGAGCTGAAAGAAAGTATGCGTTTTCTTACAAGCTTTTCGGTGCCTGTTGCATGGAGAAGGCAGTATTGCGGTGTCTTTGAAGCACGCTTTGATGGTGTGATATATTATTTTATCGACAATCAGTATTATTTCAAGCGTCAGGGAATGTACGGACATTATGATGATGCGGAAAGATTTGCATTTTTCTCGAGAGCAGTGCTTGAGATGCTGCCTTTCATTGATTTCAAGCCCGATATTCTCCACTGCAACGACTGGCAGACAGCATTGGTGCCTACGTATTACAATCTTTTCTACTCACAGTACGACTGGTACAAGGGCATTAAAACTGTCTTTACTATCCATAATATACAGTATCAGGGAAAGTACGGTTCGGAATTATATGACGAGGTGGTCGGCATACCGCCCCAGAGCCGTTCTATACTTGATTTTGACGGCTGTATCAATTTTATGAAGGGTGCAATCGAAACAGCTAACCGTGTTACTACCGTAAGCCCCAGCTATTCATGGGAGATTCGTGATCCGTGGTTCTCCAACGGACTTGACTCCATTCTCAATGCAAGAGCATGGAAAATAAGAGGTATTCTTAACGGAATAGACACCGCTTCATATGATCCTGCCACAGATCCCGAAATTTATGCCAATTTCTCTGTAAACGATCTCTCAGGCAGGACTGTCAATAAAAGAAAACTTCAGGAGCGTCTTGGATTGGAGCAGAATGTTGAAACTCCGATTATCGCTATGGTGACAAGGCTCGTTTCCCATAAAGGTCTTGACCTGGTGAAAGCGGCTCTTGACCAGATAATGACGGAAGAAGATATACAATTTGTTATACTCGGCTCAGGTGACTGGGAGTATGAGAGCTTTTTCCGCTCCATGCAGGGAAAATATCCCGGCAGAATCAGTGCGTGTCATGGATTTATCCCCGAACTCTCAAGAAAAATATATGCAGGTGCAGATATGTTCCTGATGCCCTCCAAGGCAGAACCCTGCGGACTTTCTCAAATGATCGCTTTGAGATACGGTGCAATTCCCGTTGTCAGAGAAGTGGGCGGACTGCGTGACTCCATTCAGGACAGCGGTACAGGTGAAGGTAACGGCTTTACTTTCAAAAATTATGATGCAATGGATATGATAAATTGTATCAGACGTGCCATAGCGGGCTATTGGCAGCGTGACAGCTGGAAAATACTTATCAAGCGTGCAATGGAATGTGATAACAGCTGGGTGCGTTCTGCAACCGAATATATCAATCTTTATCGTGAAGTTATAAATGAAGGTTAGTTTTTTCTGAACTATTTTTAATAAAATAACACAAAAATGCGGTTATGCTATCAAAAAATGGGCGTTACCGCATTTTATGTTGAAAAATAGTATCCATATTGCACAAAATATTTATAAAAATTCTTATATATCTTTTAGGATATATAAGAAAAATAAACTGATAATTATGTTGTAAAATTTTCAGTGAAAATAACGAAAAAAGGGTGAAAATATGTATCATTTGCCAAGACTGAGAGAAGTAAGATTGATGAAGAATATGAAACAGAAAGATGTCTGTGCTATTCTCAACATGAAGCAGTCGCAGTACAGCAGATATGAATCAGGTGAAGATGAAATGAAAATAGGCACTTTCATTGACATTTGTGAAGCACTCAATATCTCTGCCGACTATCTTCTTGAACTTTCCGATGAACCAAAACAGATGGTATCGGTTCAATGAACTCCAAAACAGCCGCCAAGCAATTTGCTTTGACGGCTGTTTTTTGTCTGAATGAAGAATAAATTTTATTTGATTATTTTCTGCTTTCAAAATCCTTTGCAATGTCCTCTGCCCAGTTATCAGCTATGCAGGCTTCGGCGGCAGGTGCTTCTCTCATTTTAAAGATGGCATTGCTTACTGCACCATATACCACACTTGTGCCTTTTTTATCCGCTTTGTAATTCACTGCACGACTGCTGTCAATGCC
>DBXL01000024.1:23602-23838 GCA_002309275.1 Ruminococcaceae bacterium UBA1213
TCAATCATCTTTTTAACGGTTTTGCTGTCGAATTTACGGCTTGCATTTTCCATTCCGTCAGTTGTGATGACAAAAACAACTTTTTCGGGAATGTCTTCTTCACGGGCATATTTGTGTATTGTTGCGATATGCTCCACAGCCATTCCGATAGCATCAATCAACGCCGTACAGCCCCCTACAACATAATCATTATCTGTCATAGGCTTGATTTTGTCAAGAGGTACTCTGTCATGTAC
>DBXL01000024.1:23924-28387 GCA_002309275.1 Ruminococcaceae bacterium UBA1213
ATCGTATCGCTTTCCAGTCCGCTCATAGAACCGCTCTTGTCAAGGATAAATACCATTTCTGTTAAATTCTTTTTCATTTTAATAACCTCCGTTTCATTTGATGATTTTATTATAGCAGATAAATTTATTTTATGGTCGCTTTCAAAGCGACAAAATTTCGATTGCCTGTTGATATTTTGCTGTTCTCTTTATAGCCCAATTATCTATGGTGTCATATCTTGATAAATCGCTGTTGTGCTTTAAATCCGCAAGCTTTACCGCCCTTGCAATAGGATTGCTTTTCAGTCTTTTTACATACTCCATGTATTCCGAGCCGTCATCATGCGTTAAAAGTGAGAGTGCCTGTATGACTTCATCAGGATAACCCATTTCTTTTAAATCATTCAGTGTATAATCCGTATCTTCCACCACGTCATGCAAAAGGGCTGTTACAGTTGTATATTCATCTGTCATTTGCTCCGCAAGGTGAAAAGGGTGGAATACATACGGCAGACCTGTTTTATCGGTCTGATTTTTGTGTGCCTCAAAGCACAGTTTCAATGCTTTTTTCGTCAGCGGTGTGTATATCATTTTTTATGCCCCCAATAATTTTTGGTCAAATTCAAAAAGCGTTTCATTTATTCTGTATATATCATAAATTTCTTTCATTACGAAATACTCTATGATAATATCAAATTTACTGCTGTGGGAGAGGGCAAAGCCTGCTTTCATCAGCATATCTTTTGTTTCATCAAGAGAGAGTTCCAGTGCTATTGCGAATGCGATAGCCGTTTCTTTTTTAGGCTTGTAAAGGCGGTCGGAACGTATCTTTGAAAAAAGCTTTCTGTCGATATTGGCTTTTTTATAGCACTGCACGTCAGTCATGCCTTTTTCGTCAATTTTTCTCAAAAGCATTTCCGTAAAGCTTTCATCTATCTGATTTTTGATAAAGTCGCCTATATCATCACATACAGCTCTTTCTTTACATACCGCCATTTTCGGTGCGGAAGCCTTTCTTGAAAGTCCGCCGAAAAATCTCGTTGAATGGTCTGTATGTTCGTCAACGTAATTCTGATTGATATATTCACGGATAGTGTCGGAATACTCCTTGCTTAAATCAAAACTTGCCTTGTCGAATATGACGAGGGTTATATCCATTTCATTTTCTTCAAGAAACTGCTTTATCGTTTCGACTGCAACATTGAAAGCCTGCTGTTTGGGATAGCCGTAAACACCGCTTGAAATCAAAGGAAAAGCCACGCTTTCACAATGATTTTCTTTTGCGAGTGCAAGGGAATTTTTGTAGCATGACTGTAACAATTCCTCTTCACCGTGAGAGCCTCCACGCCATACAGGTCCTACTGTATGGATAACATATTTGCAGGGGAGGTTATAACCGCCTGTAATTTTCGCCTGCCCTGTTTTACAGCCGTGCAGTTTCATGCATTCAAGTAAAAGTTCCTTTCCGGCGGCACGGTGTATGGCACCGTCAACGCCTCCTCCACCCAATAAACTGCTGTTTGCGGCATTGACGATTGCATCACATTGAATCTTCGTTATGTCATTTCTTACAATTTTGAAAGGCATTGGAATACACTCCCGAAAAATTTTAATTTTTAGGTTTGTTACAAAATAATTGCTCATTGCTAACTGCTCATTGCTAATTGTCTTAATCATAGCACATTTGGATAGATAATTTGTTAATAAACATTGAATATTCAAAATATTGTGCATTGCTAATTGATTATTATTTTGTTATAATAAAAATGAAAAGTTTTTTATGGAGGATATTTTTATGAAAACCCATGAAATGCATTATGGAAAGGAATTATATTATCATGCCGTGAATAAGCTGTCCATGCATGACAGGGCGGTTTTATGCATATCGCCGGAGGAATGGAAGGATATGGCTGAAAATTCGGCTGTCAATGTTCCGTCAAAATATATGCTTGCGTATATTTCAAAGCCCGACAAGAAAAAAAGAAAAGCTGTACAATTTTATCGTGGAAAGCTTGAAATGGAGTGTTTCAATGTCGTTGACGGCAGTTATGCCGAAAACAAAAAAATGCTTGACTTGAGAAATACCCTGCCTGAAATGAGCCTGAAAGATTTTGTAAAATACTTTGCCAATGCTGATTTTATCATAACAGATGAGCATTATAGCCTGTGTCTTGCCGTTGTTCTGAATAAGCCGTTCATCTACTTCGGAGATGACGACAAAACGGCAGATATACTTACAGAATTGCAGCTCAATGAAAGAGTGGTTTTTGATACAGAGCATTTTCCCGTTAATAACAGACTTTTACAGCCTGTCAATTTTGACTTTGCCAATAAAGTTGTTTCTGAAAAAAAGGCTGACTGGCTGAAACATGAGGAAATTGCAAAGCCTGTTGACAGGGCTGTTACAAGTGTATTGGATTTGAATTTGTGTGTAGGGTGCAGTGCGTGTGTGAATGTGTGTCCGAAAGGTGCATTGACTTTAAAGCCCGATAAATACGGCTATTACTGCACGTCAATAGAGCCTGCAAAGTGCATTAACTGCGGATTATGCACAAAAACGTGTCCTGTGCTTTCACAGCCCGAAAATAAAAATTTTATCATGCCTGAATGTTATTCTTTCATCACGTCAGATGAGGACATTTTAATGAAAAGTTCCAGCGGAGGAGTATTTTCACTTTTGGCAGAGGAAGTTTTCAAGCGTGGGGGAGTAGTTGCAGGCGGTGCATGGAAAGATGATTTCACAGTTGAGCATATTATCATAGATAAAAAAGAGGATTTGCCCAAGTTGAGAAAATCGAAATATCTGCAAAGCTATCTGGGAGATACTTACAAAAAAGTCAAAGAGTATCTTGAAAACGGCAGATTGGTATTATTTTCAGGCTGCGGCTGTCAGGCGACAGGCTTGAAAAAGTATCTTAAAAAAGACTATGAAAATTTGCTGATAGTTGATATATTCTGCCATTACTCACCGTCACCCATGTTTTTTAAGAAATATGTGCAGGGAAGTTTCATGGATTTGAAGCAGTATGAATTCCGCTATAAAAACGGTGAAAACTGCTGGGACTGTCTGACGGTAAAGGCGAATGACGGTGAAAGTGAGATAGTGCGTCACGGCGGTTCGGAAGATGAGTATCAGAGAGTATTTCACAGTGAATTAATGCTTTCGGAGCATTGTGCCAACTGCAAATTCCAGTCCCGTCAGAGATACGGAGATATATCTCTGGGAGATTTCTGGAATATACAAAAGCGTGATACAGGGATAGAGCATGGAAAGGGTGTATCATGTGTATTTGTGAATAACGAAAAGGGCAGGAAATTTTTTGAAAGCATACCTGAAAACATGGTAAAATTGAAGAAAAAAGCCCCTGTTGAATGGGTGGGCGGAAACGGTTTTGTATATAAAGGAAAAAACAAGCTCACACAGAAAAACGATGATTTTTATAAAGCGATAAGATTTATGCCTTTTGAGGAAGCAGCCAATTATGCATTGAAGCCTGACAGGGGAATGAAAAATTCTGTAAAGGGCAGTAATCCGCTGCAGTTTGACAGTAAATCTCTGCATTTCAAGTTTGACGGGAATGTATGGGAGGAACTCTTCAGGGACAATATTGTTTATCTGAGAGTAAAAGACGGACAGGCGAAACCCGGAAATTATGCGGTATTGCCTTTGGGAAATATGCTTGATAAGAATAAGACTTATGCCCTGCACGCAAGGTTTAAATTTAAAAGTGATTCAAAAGTGCTGTATTTTCATGTAAAGGATTCAGGCAGCAAGGCTATAAAAGTAATTGCAACGCACAGGGCAGAAAAAAATTCTGGTCAGAACTGGATTGAAATAGAACAGACTTTCAAGCCTGTTTCCAATATATTTGATGAATTCATGTTCGGTGCATCGCAGGTAAAAGGCAGTGGAGCGTTTATAGCAGTTGATTATGTTTATATAACAGAAATTGATGATTAAAGGATTGTCAAAACAAGTTGATTGTGCTATAATAAAAAAGATAATGTATTATGTTTGGAGGATATTCAAATGAGTGCAAAATATGATATAGGATTGTTCGGACTGTGGAATCAGTGCAATTACGGCAGTATAATAACGTACTATGCCTTGAACCGCACGCTTGAAAGCATGGGAAAAACCGTGCTTATGATAGACAGACCTAACAGGAATACAGAAGAAACCAATACCCATGCAAAGAGGTTTGCGTCAGAGAACTATAAAGGCATGACCATGCCCATGAATAATGCAGACTTTCACCGCCTCAATCAGTGCTGTGATATGTTTATGACAGGCTCGGATCAGCTTTGGAACTATTCCGTAAGCAAGAATTACGGCAAGCTGTTTTATCTTGACTTTGCAGCGGACTGCAAGAAAAAAATATCCTATGCGACATCTTTCGGACATGAAATAGACTTTGCACCCGAAAGCCAGAGAAAACTTTTGCAGGGATATTTCAAAAGATTTGACAGAATATCCGTAAGAG
>DBXL01000015.1:0-12555 GCA_002309275.1 Ruminococcaceae bacterium UBA1213
CAGGCTGCCGAATTTGACTATGCAGGCACTCAGGCTTGCCGTGCATTGAAAGAGGAAGGTCTTGAAGTTATTCTCGTAAACTCCAACCCCGCCACCATTATGACGGACAAGGCAATGGCTGATGAAGTTTATATTGAGCCTCTTACCCTCAAAACCGTTAAGAGAATCATTGAAAAAGAAAAGCCCGATGCCATTCTTTCCACTCTCGGCGGACAGACAGGTTTAACTCTCTCCATGCAGCTTGCAAAAGAGGGCTTTCTTAAAAAGCACAATGTAAAACTTCTCGGTGCAAAACCCGATACCATCGACAAAGCCGAAGACAGACAGATGTTCAAAGATACAATGGAATCCATAGGACAGCCTGTCATTCCGTCAACGGTTGTCAATGACGTGCAGTCGGCTGTTGAGTTTGCCAATGAAATAGGCTATCCTGTTATTATCCGCCCTGCATTCACTCTCGGCGGTACAGGCGGCGGTATTGTTAACAATGAAGATGAACTCCGTGAAATTACCGCAAACGGACTTGCACTTTCACCTATTACTCAGGTACTTGTTGAAAAGTGTATTTCAGGCTGGAAGGAAATCGAATTTGAAGTAGTTCGTGACAAGCTCGGCAATGCCATTACCGTATGTTCAATGGAAAACGTTGACCCCGTAGGCGTTCATACAGGTGATAGTATCGTTGTTGCACCTGCCATCACTCTTGCTGATAAAGAATATCAAATGCTCCGTTCCGCTGCTCTTGATATAGTAAGGGCTTTGGGTGTAGAGGGCGGTTGTAACTGTCAGTTTGCATTGGAGCCTGAAAGCTTCAAATATGCCGTTATCGAGGTAAATCCCCGTGTATCACGTTCATCAGCCCTTGCTTCAAAGGCAACAGGTTATCCCATTGCAAAAGTAGCCGCTAAACTTGCAATCGGCTATACTCTTGATGAAATCAAAAATGCCGTTACAGGCACAACTTATGCTTGTTTCGAGCCTACAATAGATTATATCGTAGTAAAATTCCCGAAGTGGCCTTTTGATAAATTTGTATATGCCAAGAGAACTCTCGGCACTCAGATGAAAGCGACAGGCGAAGTTATGTCCATTGCACCGTCGTTTGAGCAGGCTATGATGAAAGCCGTAAGAGGTGCGGAAATCAGACATGACACACTTTCTTCCGAAAAGTTTGAAAACATGAGTGACAGCGAAATCCATGATAAACTCTATGTATGCGATGATGAAAGAATATTCTGTATCTATGAAGCCCTCAAAAGAGGAATTTCTGTTGATGAAATTCATCAGATAACCATGATGGACGAATGGTTCTTATATAAATTCCTGAATCTTGCCAACTGTGAAAAAGAGCTTGCAAATTCAAAATTGACAGAAGAACTTTACAAAAAAGCGAAACTGTACGGTTTCCTTGACAGAACGATTGAAAAATTGACGGGCTGTAAAGTGGAAAATCCGATGATACCCGTATATAAAATGGTTGATACCTGTGCGGCAGAGTTCAAGGCTGAAACACCTTATTTCTATTCTACATTTGATAAGGACAATGAGGCAACAGCATTTATTGAAGAACAGAATTCAGACCGCAAGACAATTATTGTATTTGGTTCAGGTCCTATCAGAATTGGTCAGGGTATCGAATTTGACTATGCATCAGTACATTGTGTATGGGCTTTGAAACAGGCTGGCTATGATGTAGTCATTGTCAACAACAACCCCGAAACCGTTTCAACGGACTTCGACACAGCCGACAGACTGTATTTTGAACCCCTTACCAATGAAGATGTCATGGGCATTATTGCAACAGAAAAGCCTTATGGCGTAGTAGTTGCATTCGGCGGTCAGACGGCTATTAAATTGACAAAATTCCTCAGTCAGCAGGGAGTCAACATTCTCGGCACATCTGCCGACAGTATCGACATGGCGGAGGACAGAGAACGTTTTGATGAACTGCTTGAACTCCACCATGTAAAACGCCCCGAAGGCTTTACAGTTATGACAACTGCCGAAGCCCTTGAAGTAGCAGAAAGAATCGGCTATCCCGTATTGCTCCGCCCGTCTTATGTGCTTGGCGGTCAGAATATGATAATTGCCTTTAATGAAGAAGACGTTAAAGAATACATGGCTATTATTCTGGCACAGGATATTGAAAACCCGATTCTGATAGATAAATATCTTTCCGGTACAGAACTCGAAGTTGACGCAATTTGTGACGGTGAAGATATTCTCATACCCGGTATCATGCAGCACGTTGAAAGAGCCGGTATTCACTCCGGTGACTCTATCGCTGTATATCCTGCATGGAATATCAGTGACGAAATGACGGCAAACATTGTTGAAACTTCCAAAAATCTTGCCGTTTCACTGAAAACACAGGGACTTGTCAATATACAGTATCTCATTTATGAAGGCAAGCTGTATGTAATCGAAGTGAATCCCCGTTCATCAAGAACAATTCCATATATCAGTAAAGTAACAGGCGTGCCTATGGTAGATTTGGCAACAAGAGCTATGCTCGGCGAAAAGCTGAAAGATATGGGTTATGGTACAGGCTTGTATAAGCGTTCACCGTATGTTGCTGTAAAAGTGCCTGTATTCTCCTTTGAAAAGCTTATCAACGTAGATAACCAGCTTGGTCCCGAAATGAAATCGACAGGCGAAGTTCTGGGTATTGCCAACACTCTCGAAGAAGCACTTTACAAAGGTTTGATTGCAGCAGGCTATAAAATGACAAAACAGGGCGGTGTATTCATCACTGTAAGAAATCCCGATAAGAGCGAAATAGGCGATATTGCAAAGAAATATGATGAACTCGGCTTTACGCTCTATGCAACAAAGGGTACTGCCCAGACGCTCAGAAATTACGGTCTTGATGTCATAGAAGTTGACAAGATACATGAAAACAGCAAGGAAAATACCCTTACTCTTATTGAGAGCGGTAAAATCAACTATGTCATTTCAACGTCATCAAAGGGCAGAATTCCTACCCGTGACAGCGTTAAAATAAGAAGAAAGACTGTTGAAAGAAATATTCCCTGTCTTACTTCCATCGATACAGCCAATGCATTGGCAGACTCTCTCAAGAGTAAGTATTCCGAATACAGCACAGAACTTGTCAATATCAATGACATGAGAACGGAAAAAGTGAAACTCAAATTCACAAAAATGCAGGGCTGTGGAAATGACTATATTTATTTCAACTGCTTTGACCAGAAAATCAATAATCCCGAAGGATTGAGTGTCAGATTTGCCGACAGACGTTACGGCATCGGCGGTGACGGTGTTATTTTGATATGTCCGTCAGACGTTGCAGACGCTAAAATGAAGATGTATAACCTTGACGGCAGTGAAGGCAAAATGTGCGGTAACGGTATCCGCTGTGTAGGCAAGTATCTGTTTGACCATAACATGGTAACAGGCAATACCATTACAGTGGAAACTCTCAGCGGTATAAAAACTCTGAATGCATACAGACATGATGGAGTGGTAGATGTATTGAGAGTTGACATGGGAAAAGCTATTCTTGCCGCTTCAGAAATTCCTGTTGCCATCAACAAGCCCAGAGTTATCAATGAACCCGTTACAATAGGCGGAGTAGAATACAATATCACCTGTGTATCAATGGGCAATCCCCACAGCGTTGTATTCTGCAACAATGTTGAAAAGATAGACCTTGAAAAAATAGGACCTCTCTTTGAAAACAGTGAACTGTTCCCTGAAAGAGTGAATGCAGAGTTTGTGAAAGTCATTGATGAACATACGATTGAAATGCGTGTATGGGAGCGTGGCAGCGGTGAAACATGGGCTTGCGGTACAGGTGCTTGTGCGGTAGCGGTTGCAGCCGTTGAAAACGGTCTTTGCAAGAAGAATGAACCCATTACAGTAAAACTCAAGGGCGGTAATTTGATTATCGAATATACAGATGATACAGTATATCTTACAGGACGTGCGGAAACAGTATTTGAAGGAGAAATCGAGTTATGACAAGAAAGTATATTTTCGTGACAGGCGGTGTTGTATCGGGACTTGGCAAAGGCATAACTGCCGCCTCTCTCGGAAGACTTTTGAAAGCCAGAGGCTTGAAAGTAGCTGCACAAAAGCTTGATCCATATATCAACGTAGATCCGGGAACAATGAGTCCGTATCAGCACGGTGAAGTGTATGTTACAGAAGACGGTGCCGAAACAGACCTTGATTTAGGTCACTATGAGAGATTCATTGATGAAAACCTGAATAAATACTCCAACCTCACAACAGGAAGAGTATATTCCAATGTACTTGAAAAAGAACGTAAAGGTGATTATCTCGGAGAAACCGTGCAGGTTATACCGCATATTACAAATGAAATCAAAAATTTCATCTATTCTCTCGGAAATGAATCGGGTGCAGATGTCGTTATCACAGAAATAGGCGGAACTGTCGGAGATATAGAAAGCCAGCCTTTTTTGGAGGCTATCAGACAGGTATCCGTTGAAGTCGGAAAAGAAAACAGCCTTTTTGTACACGTTTGTTTAGTACCGTATATCAAGGGCAGTGAGGAGCATAAATCCAAGCCTGCCCAGCACTCTGCAAAAGAACTGCGTTCACTTGGTATCAATCCCGATATAATGGTGCTTCGCTGTGATGAACCGCTGGAACAGAGCATTTTCAAGAAAATTGCGATGTTCTGCAACGTAAAGCCCGACTGCGTGATTGAAAACATGACGATACCTGTACTTTATCAGGCACCGCTCATGCTTGAAAAGGCAAATTTCAGTGACATAGTATGCAGAGAACTGAAAATAGATGCACCAAAGCCGGACATGAGCGAATGGCATGAAATGCTTGAGAGAATAAACTCCCGTGACAAGCATGTAAAAATTGCCCTTTGCGGAAAATATGTACAGCTGCATGACGCCTATTTGTCCGTTGCAGAGGCTCTGCACCATGCAGGCTATGAAAACAAGGCATTTGTTGAAATAGAGTGGGTTGACACGGAGCTTATCACACAATACACTGTTGAAGAAATGCTTGGAAATGCTGACGGCATACTTGTACCGGGCGGATTCGGCAACAGAGGTACAGAGGGTAAAATCATCGCTGCACAGTATGCAAGAGAACATAATATTCCATATTTGGGCATATGTCTTGGAATGCAGACGGCAGTGATAGAGTATGCAAGAAATGTTTTAGGCTTTAAAGATGCCAACTCCGGTGAGTTTGACGAAATAAGCGAGCATAAAGTAATTGATTTAATGCCCGACCAGAAAGGCGTAGTGGAAAAAGGCGGTACAATGCGTTTAGGTGCATACCCGTGTAAAATCCGCAAAAATACCATTATGGAAAGAGCTTACGGAGTGCCCGAAATAAAGGAGCGTCACCGTCACCGTTTTGAGTTCAACAATACTTTCAGAACTCAGTTTGAGGAAAGGGGTATGGCTATCACAGGCACATCACCTAATGGACTTCTTGTTGAGGCGGTAGAGATACCCAGTCATAAATTCTATATAGGCGTGCAGTATCACCCCGAATTCAAGAGCCGTCCGAACCATGCACACCCGCTTTTCCGTGAATTCGTAAAAGCCAGCATTAAAAACAATTAGCAATGAATTTGACAATGTGCAGTTATTGATACAATGACTGCACATTTCTTATCAATAAAGGAGTGTCATAGTATGCTTTGCAAAGAGCTTCCGCATATATCATGGTTTGAAAATAACAATCCCTACACGGAATGTCATTATCTTTTTCACTATATCATCATACCCGATGTCAAAGAGGAAATGATGACGGTAAAAATATGGCATGGTGAATTCTGCTATGAAAAGAGCCTTGATGAAATCACAGATGAAAGAACATTTCCAATGACCTCTGACGGAAGAAATGATATGATAGAATATATCCGTCAGGCTGATTTTGAATATGTACAGTAGATAAAAAAACTCTCCCTGCTTTGCGGTAGGGAGAGTTTTTTCACTCGAATTTGATTTTTATACGATTATTGGAAAGAGATTTGATATTTCCGTTTTCGTCTGTAAAGAATTTGCATACAGGCTCACTTTTGAGCGTGAACATATATAAGTCACTTTGCTTTGAAAGAAATTTGACATTATCCTGTTTTAAAGCTGAAAGTGCATGGATTATTTGATTGAAAACGCAGTTTTTCGAAAAATCAAAATGACTGCTTTTGCATATCAGCTTTCCGAGTGAAACGTACTGTTCATTTTCGGACCTGCCGAAAGTCATATTTTTTAAGCTTTCGGGAGAGGAAAATGTCACAGATGATGTTGTATCATTCACATAGGATATATGGCATTTATATTCTATGTTATCAATGGTGACAACTGTATTGTCCTCAACAGAAACACGTATTTCCGGTATTTTTACACTTTCACTGCATGATGTGCAGAATACTGTTATCATTGCAATCAGGCAGACGAGAATTATTTTTTTCAAAGCAGATTCCCCCGACAGTTTTTATAATGCTTATGCACTGAACGGGGGAAAAATGCAGAGATTATTTTTTTCTTTTGGCAGCCATCGACTTGTATATTTTTTTCTGAACGGCTTTTCCTGCAGGATAGGACAATACACCGGCTGTAACGCCTATGATCCATGTAAATTTCCAGCTTACGAAAATTCCAAAAAGTACAATGAGAATTGCGGCAATTATCCAGTAGATGATATTGAATTTACCGCTTGCCTTGTTCACTTCCTTCAAAAAGTCATAGCCGTTGGAAGTGTGGGGAGCATTTTCAATAAATTCCGCTGCCCCTGCCGTTCCTGAGCATGAGCGGAAATCTTTACTGCAATCATCAGCGGATTTTGCATAATTTTTGTTGTCGAGGATAGTCTGAACGGCATTTTTTATGCCTTCTGCACTGTCGTCATCAAGCATAACGCCTGCACCGATTTCTTTTGCACGTCTTGCAACGGCATATTGTTCGCCTGTCTGGGGATAGAGTACCATAGGCGTAGCCATATACAGACTTTCCGAAACGCTGTTCATTCCGCAATGGGTGATAAAAGCGTCAGCTTTTGAAAGAATATCCAGCTGGTCAACATAGTGGAATACTTTTATATTTTCGGGAAGTTCTCCAAGGGATTCGGGCTTTGTTGCATTTCCGCATGAGATGATAACATCAACATTCATATCTTTGAGAGCGGATATGCATTTTTTATAGAAATCGGGCTTTTCATTGATGACCGTACCCATTGAGATATATACAAGAGGGCGGTCTTTTTTCTTGTCGGGGAGGACTTTTGAGAATACAGACGGACCTACAAATTTATAGTGGTCTGAAAAGCTCTCCGAATAGGGCTGGAAATTTGCCGAAGTATATACAATGGAATCTGTATTATTGTCATTCTGCACAAGAGAGAGGGTGTTTTTGACATGATAGCCGTAGGGTTCAAGGGTTTTGAGTTCCTTTGAAATTTTGGATAAGCCAAATATCATGTCTGCAAGCTCGGCAGAAGATTTTTTCATATACTGAGAGGACATCTGATTGAAAGCGAATGTGCTTGTGGAAACAACCATGGGAACATTGAATTTCCATGCATTGAGCTTTCCCCAGAAGCACACGGAATCCGTATAGACAACATCAGGCTTGAAAGATTTAAATTCGCCGTCAAGGAAATCGTTCATTTTGAGAGTAATGCGAATATCCTGCAAACTCATTTCCGTCTGAGAAACATTTTTTATTTTTTCTTGTTCCTTTTCGGAGAGTTCGGGCAGAAATTTACTGCACGATACAAACTCCGCACCTGTTTTGTCAATTTTCTCTTTGAACTCGTCAAAAGAGTAAAAACGCACTTTATTTCCACGCTTTACAAGCTCTGACGCAACAGGGAGCATGGGATTTGTGTGACCGTGAGCGGGAATGCAGAAAAATGCGATATTTTTCATTTATCATCAACGTCCTTTCCATTATCGAAAGCCGTGCCAAATAAATTTTCAAAGGCTGATTTCGGCGGGATTGCAATACCTCTTTCCTCGTCACCCAAAATAACAAGAGTATCACCTGGTTTGATATTAAAAATTTCCCTTGCCTGTTTGGGAATAACAATCTGCCCTTTTTCGCCTACTGTGGCAGTCCATGCATATTTACCTTTTGGTGTCGTCATTATTACCACCTCATTAAGTATGATTTGTTATACAAATTATACTATACCTACTTTAAAATGTCAATACCCAAAATAAAAAATTTTGCATGAAAAAAGCAGTCGGGATTTTCTCCCGACTGCCATATATATTATCATACAGCGATTTTTTCAAGAACGTGAGCAATGCCGTCAGAGTCGTTTGAGAGGGTGATGAAGTCAGCCACTTTTTTAACTGTATCAGAGGCATTATCCATAGCAACTCCCAAGCCTGCATATTCTATCATGGAAATGTCATTGAAGCCGTCACCGCAGGCAACGCATTCATCTGTTGAAAAGCCTGTCATTTTGAGCAGTCTGTCAATAGAAGAAGCCTTGTCAATGCCATTGGGGACTATCTCAAGGAAAAATGGCTCGGATTTGAAAATACCAAGCCTGCCTTCATACTTTTTAGACAGGATTTTTTCAAGTTCAAGAATAGTTTCAGGCTCACCATGCAGAAGACATTTATTTATATCAAAGTCAACATATTCTGCAAAATCCTGTACATACTTGATTCCCATACCATTTATTTTTGCTTCGATCTTTGTATAACGGTTAATGTCGTTTCCGACAACGATTTTATCATCTTCATATGTATTTATCCCGACAGGATAATTTTGAATGATACCGCATATTTCAGGGATATATTGCTTATTGAAAACGGTCTGAAACAGGATATTTCCCGTTTGACAGTTGATTGCACAGCCGCCGTTATAGGCAAGAATATATCCGCCATACTTTTTCAGTTTGAGTGTCTGTGCATGGGGAAGTATGCCGTGCAGAGGTCTGCCTGACGCAAGAATGAGTTTACCGCCGTTTTCCTGAAAGTCCAACAAAGCTTTTTTTGTTTTTTCAGTGATGACTTTTTCGGAGTTTGTGAGAGTGCCGTCAATGTCAAGTGCCATTATTTTGTACTTCATAAAAAAATCTCCCTTAAAATTCCTTTTTTCCCTTCGACATTATTTTATACAAACAGCGATATGCCGTCAATAGTATTTATTCAGCATATTATACTGTTGAAAAGCGTATTTTTTGTATCTTTATGCAGATTTCAAAAATATTGTCTTAATTTGCAAAAAGATATTGAAAATTTTTTTGTAAAGTGTATAATTATATTTGACATCATATATGCAAAAATGGAGGTTTGTTTTTTTATGACAAAGAAAAATATAAAAGTCATTTTTTCATCACTTTTAATAGCTGCCCTGACTTTGACAGTAGCAGGCTGTGCAGCCCGTGAGTACCGCACAGACGGTTCACCCGTTTCAACAGCCCCTGTAACTTCAACAGAGCCGTCTGTGGAAGAAAGCTCAGAAGAACCGTCCGCTGAGGAGAGTTCGGAAGAACCGTCAGAGGAAGAAAGCTCCGAGGAAGTATCAGAAGAGGAAAGCTCTGAAGAATCCTCAGAGGAAGAAAGCACGGAAGAGTCCTCAGAGGAAGAGAGTTCTGAAGAAGAATCAGAAGAAGAAAGTTCGGAGGAAGAAGCAGAGGGAATTAAAATTACATTCGTAAAGCCTGAAACATGGAGTGATAATGTCCATGTAGCCGTATATCAGAAAGGCGGAAAAGCTGAATTGCCCGGTGCGGCTATGACGAATAATGGTGACGGCACTTTCTCCTATGTCATCACAGAGGAAATTGAAGAACCTGTTGTAATATTCAATGATGCAGACGACGTAAGGCAGAGAAATATGTATCCCCGTTCAAATGCATTTGATGTTGAAGACGGTAAAATATATGATCCTGCTGTAGGCTAAGTTTGACGGGCAAGAATTGCAATTTTTGAAGTATAGAAAAATCAACCATAAAAGGCTGTCGTCTTTTCGATAAAGAGCGACAGCCTTTTTTAATTGCACATTGCTAACTGCTAATTGCTAATTGTTAAATAGGATTTTGGGCGACGGTCACGGAATAATCCCCAGCTTGTGCGGAGTTCACGGATTTCATCAATGTCAAATTCATGTGATATAATACATTCGCCTTCACGGTCAGCAGAAATTAAAATTTCGCCTGTTTCATCTGTAATGAATGATGAACCGTAGAATTTAAGTGCAGAGGATTGGTAATTGTTTGCAGCAGAGGGTGTAACGGTTTCCGTGCCTACACGGTTGGCGGCTATGACAGGGGTTATATTGCAGGCAGCGTGTCCCTGCATACATCTTCTCCAATGGGGCATACTGTCAACTTCAAGAATGGGTTCAGAGCCTATTGCAGTCGGATAAAATAAAATGTCTGCACCTTTCAGAGCCATACATCTGGCACTCTCCGGAAACCACTGGTCCCAGCATATTCCTACACCGATACAGCCGAATTTTGTATGCCACGCCTGAAAGCCTGTATCACCGGGAGTAAAATAAAATTTCTCCTGATAGAAATGGTCATCGGGAATATGCGTTTTTCTGTAGATGCCGAGCATTTCACCGTCAGCATCTATCATGGCAACGGTATTATAAAATGTATTGACGTACTTTTCATAGAAGCTTACGGGAATGACAACATTCAATTCCTTTGCAACGCTTTTAAAACGCTGTACAGCGGGATTTTTTTCAGTGGTTTCCGCAAGTTTATAAAAATCATAATTTCTCTCCTGGCAGAAATACAGGTTTTCAAACAATTCAGGCAATAAAATGATATTAGCACCGTCAGAGGCAGCCTGACGGACAAATTTTTCTGCTTTATCAAGATTTTCTTTGCTGTCGCCTGTCATGGACATCTGTACAGCCGCAACTTTTACTTTCATATCAAATTCACTCCTTTAAAATTTGGGTATCTGCTGAGTAATACAATGGATATTTCCCCCGCCTATGAGAATATCCCTTGCATAAATGCCGATAACTTTTCTTGTCGGGAAAAGGCTTTGCAAAATTTCAACAGCTTTTTCATCATTTTCATCATGGAATTGCGGACATAAAACATGACTGTTGGAAATGTAGAAATTTACATAAGAGGCAGCAAGCCTTTCATTTGGAGTGCGTGTAGGCTCTCCGTTCATGTCGTCAAGTCCCTCACATTCCTCTTTTGTAATCATAACGGGCTTGGGCAGAGGTAGTTTATGTACAGTAATTTTTCTGCCTTTTGCGTCAGTGGAGTTTTCCAGAATGTCAAGACAGCTTTTCGACATGGCATATTGAGCGTCATTTTTATCGTCAGTCCAGCCAAGCACCACATTACATGGAGAGGTAAAAGCACATATATTATCAACGTGTTCATTTGTTTCATCATTGTAAATGCCCGATTTCAGCCAGATGATTTTCTTTATGCCGAGAGTTTTTTTCAGCATATCTTCAATTTCACTTTTAGACATATCAGGGTTTCTTCCTTTACTTAAAAGACAGGCTTCCGTTGTAATGAGAGTACCCTCACCGTCAGTATGAATAGAACCGCCCTCTAAAATGAAATCCCTGAAATTATAGGTATCGACATCAAGCACATCACATAATTTTCTTGCCATTTTATTGTCCTTATCCCAAGGAAAATACAAGCCGTCATGCAGTCCGCCCCATGCATTGAATCCCCAGTCTATGCCACGAATGGTTTTGCCGTTTGTAACAAAAGTCGGTGCAACATCCCTTGCCCATGAATCATCAGATTCCATTTCGATAATTTTCACTCTGTCGGAAAGCATGAATCTTGCACTGTCGTAGTCATCATATCTTGCACAAACAATGACTTTTTCTGAAAGAGCAATCGTTTCAATGACTTCACAAAAAGCCTTTCTTGCGGCATAAGCCCCGTACTGCCAGGAATCCCGCCTGTGAGGGAATATCATAATACAGCCGTAATGTTCGGAAAATTCCGCAGGCATATAAAAGCCGTCATCTGTGGGAAATGTCTTTAATATCTTCATATATTTCATTCCTTTTGAATTTTATCGTGATAATTATATCATACTTTTTCAATTTATACAACAAAAAAGCCCCGCATATTTTCAATGCAGGGCTGAATCATTTTTTGTCGGCAGCTTTCAGTAAAGCCGTCTTACAGCAGATATATGACTCTCTCCGCCGCTGGTAATATTATATTCATGTTTGCAGGAAATTGCAAGCGTTTTTGATGAAAAAATATGCCGAACTTTGTAAACTTTCCACGAAAATTTTTATATATATAAATTCGTGGAGCCGTTTTTGAAACCATGCGTATATGATAGTAAACAGACGGAAAGGAGTGTTCAAAACGGACAGATATAAAAAATTGGCGGAACGTCTGAAAAAAGGCGATGAACGTGCATTGTCGGAGATAATAGGGGAATTTACGCCGTTTGTTGCGACGATAATCAGAAATATTTCCAACGGGCAATTTCAAAAAGAAGATACGGAGGAAGTAATAACAGATGTATTTTTGACTTTATGGAGAAATGCGGATAAACTTGAAACGGATATGTTAAAGCCGTATATCATCTGCATAGCGAAAAGCCGTACAAAAGACAGGCTGAGA
>DBXL01000015.1:12636-13337 GCA_002309275.1 Ruminococcaceae bacterium UBA1213
GAAGTTGAAAATATCCCCGAACCCGACAGGGAAATTCTGATAAGATATTATTATTACTATCAGTCGGTTGGAAAAATTGCGGAAGTGATGAAAATGAGTGCAGGCACGGTAAAATCCAAACTGCACCGCACAAGGCAGAAATTGAAAAAAGCTGTAATTGACGAAATACAGGACAAATATGTTGCTATATACAGAAATGCCCTGCAAAGCTATTCCGAAACACTTGACAGCGAAAATGCACAATTGAAAGCAGAAGAAGATGTTGTGAAAAATCTTTTTGAAAAAGCGTCATTTATATCCGAAAAATACGGTTACGGCTCATTTGATGAAAGTAATGACACTGTGCAGATGATAAAAATTTGCTGTAAGGCTGTGGAAAATGAGAAAATGACTTTGGAAGAAAAAATTACTCTGAAGTTTTTTGTAAGGCAGATATATGAACTTGTGGAAACCAATGATGAAAATTTCTGTGAATACGTCAAGGAAAGTATGAAACTGACATTTATACCATTTATTGACATATATACAGCATACTCTTATGAAAAAGACAAGTATTATATTCACCCTGATGAAATTTCAGAAAGTGAATCTTCTTAACAGGAATTATAAATTTTATATAAAAACTCTTGACATTTGTTGATAAATACAGTATAATTTTTACAAATAAAATTTTTACAAGGAGGAATATTAAGTAACAGAAT
>DBXL01000148.1 GCA_002309275.1 Ruminococcaceae bacterium UBA1213
ATTTCAAAATCCGTTGATGTCATCTGGCTGACGGAATAATAACCAATTTTCAGTTGACATAATCGGTGTATTATTTTATAATGAAATCAAATAAATTTGAGGAGTGAATATCATGACTGTAATTCAGGAACAGGCTATACAGCTTATACAGCAACTTCCCGATGACAAAATACAGGCTATCATCACTTTGGCAACAGATGAAATACATCTTTTACAACTGAAAAAGTATGAAAAAACTTTGAAAAAACAAAATGCCATTCACACACTTGATGATTTGATTTCGGACATTCCCGAAATTTACCCTTATGATGAACTTGACAAGGCTTTGGAGGAAAAATATGGTTCTTTTGATTGATATAAATGTATTGCTTGATTACCTGCTGAAACGTGAAAATTTTTATGACGATGCCAAAAAAATAATAGATTTCTGCGGAGAAAGTAATATTGACGGCTGTATTGCCCTCCATACAGTAACTACTTTATGGTACATTTTGAGAAAAGTGCCCGATGAAAAAAGAAGATTGATATTGAAAGGCATATGTGATATATTTGATGTTGTTGCAACAACTCACGATGAAGTAGTAAATGCGGTAAATAATTCCGATTTTAAGGATTTTGAGGACTGCATTCAAACCAAGTGTGCAAAAACCGCCAACGCTGACTATATCATCACCAGAAATCCTGATGATTTTTTATTATCGGAAGTACCTGTACTTACTCCAAAAGACGCAATAGCAATATTCAGTATCCTTTGACAACAAAAATACCCGAACAGTTTTTTATGCTGTTCGGGTATGTTTTTTGCAGGTTATTATATACGAAAATTGTTGAAATCTGTTGAAATATATGGCAAAATATATTATAATATAACTATCAAATTTATTTTACACGAGGGATTACAACATGAAAAAACATTTAGGCGAATTATGGTTCTTGATACACTTTGCTCTTGAGATAATATGCTATCAGTTTTATTATTTCTATTTCGGAAATGCAATTATTGCAGGAATGCTTGCTCTCATTTATGACATTCTCGCTTTTGCACCGCAACTTTTTATAGCATTCTTTGCAGAAAAATTTCCTAAAATGTCATGCGGTATTGTCGGGGCTGTCATGGTGCTTGCAGGAGGGGCGTGCGGATTTGTGCCGAATGAAACAGTGAAAATAATCGGCTTTTTAGTGCTTTCTCTCGGAAATGCCTTTGTCCACGTCGGAGGGGCTGAGGCTACTGTTTACAGATGTGAAAATAAAATTGCCCCCTCTGCCATATTCATTGCAGGCGGTGCTTTGGGCGTTGTTACAGGCAGACTTCTCGGTCAATACAGCATTCCTTTTATCGTAGGCTGGCTTATCATGCTTGTATTCAGTGCATTAA
Organism: Ruminococcaceae bacterium UBA1213; assembly: GCA_002309275.1. Classification (GTDB taxonomy): domain Bacteria; phylum Bacillota; class Clostridia; order Oscillospirales; family Acutalibacteraceae; genus UBA1213. The sequence goes on from DBXL01000148.1 coordinate 1,376, forward strand.
TATTTGTTTCCGATAAATTCAAGGGCGAAAGAATGACTCCCTCAATCAAAATGGCTGATACTAAAAAGCCTGTTCCCCTTATCATTTTCATAGCATTCTTTGTGGTATCCGTGAGAGGTCTGCTGTCTTACGGCATTCCTATGGGCTGGAATAAGGGCGTTATGCATACCATTCTTTTATTTTCAATGATGGCTCTCGGAAAGGCTCTCGGCGGTATTCTCTCAGACAAGCTCGGTGCAAAGAAAACCGCTCTCATCTCAACAGGCTTATCTCTGCCATTCATACTTTTAGGCGGTGAAAATATGTGGATTTCCCTTTTCGGAATTGCACTCTTTTCCATGACTACTGCTACAACTCTCGGCATACTCATTTCTGCCACTCCCAAACACCCTGTTGTCGCCTATGGAATTTCTGTGACAGGTCTGCTCATAGGCTCACTTCCTGCCACTATTCCCTCTGTGAAAGGCTTTATATCAAATGAAATTGTTCTCTCTGTATTCACGGTAATTTGTTTTGCAATGCTGTGGTTTATCATGTCACCCGATAAAAAAACCGTTAAAAAAGAGGTGAAAGATAATGCTACTTGACGTAATGGGACTGCAATATATTATCGAACAATATAATATTGTACTTTTTATAGTTGCCGTAGCTGTGATTGTCGGGATAATTGTCGGCATAATTTCACTTATAATATACCTTGTCAACAGGCACAGACTCAAAAAATGGCTGAACGATCCCGAAAGAAAGGTCAGAAAACAAAATCCCGACCACTTTGATTCTATCTGATAAGGACAAAATAATATGAAAATTCTTTCTATGCTTGCACTCCCCTTTCTGCTTACCTGTATCATTGAGGGAATCGTTGTCATCATCTTCACCAGAAAACCAAAATTCATTCTGTACAGCATTTGGTGCAATATCATTACAAATCCGCTTTTAAACTTTATCGGCATACTTCTTTATGACAATTTCGGCATAATCATCTATTGGTGCTGGGCATTTGTCGGAGAAATTTTGGTGCTTTTCTCGGAAATGTGGCTATACGGCTATTTTGACAGCCACTCGCTTTCCAAAAAATATTATTTTTTCCTGTCACTCACTGCAAACGGCATATCTGTTTTACTTGGATTTCTTATACTTCGGTGAAAAATTCCAAAAATGTATTGACTTTTACCCGAAATGAATTTACAATTTAGTTAAGAAATATTTATGAAAGGAGATGAAATTATGTGGACACTGCTCGACCTTATGCCCGTTGATCCCAGACAGTACGGCTCTTGTGAATTCTTCTCAACAGAATTTCTTGTAGGATTTGCCGTTGCAGTTGTGGCTGTATCTGTCGCTACATTTATTATCACAAAGAAAAGCAAAAAAAACGATGACACTTCACTCGATACTGAAAACTGAATTTTAAACCAATCGCTGCCGTGTGAGAATTTCACAGCAGCGATTTTTTGTATTTGTATTGACTTTTTTAAAAAATAAATTTAAAATTTAAACATAAATACATTATGGAAGGAAATTTTATATGACATTTGAAGAAGCCATGCGTGAACGTCACACCGTCAGGAAATTTACTGACAAAGATATTCCCAAGGATATTAGAAGCAAATTGAATACCCGTGTTTTTGCGAATAACGAAAAATACAGCGTTTCTATCAGATTTATGATAGACGATACAAACGCCTTTGGTTTTCTTACAAAGATGTTTCTCACAAAGGGCGTGAAATATTATTTTATCCTGTCAGGCGGAAATATTTTCACGACTGATGAAAAGCTTGGCTACTGCGGTACAGACTTAATGCTTTATGCACAGACGCTCGGATTGAATACATGGTGGGTAGGCGGTACTTATAACAGAAGATACATCAACAGAAATGCAACAGGTGATAAAGTTCTCGGACTTATCGCTGTGGGATACGGTGAAAATCAGGGTGTTCCGCATAAATC
>DBXL01000111.1 GCA_002309275.1 Ruminococcaceae bacterium UBA1213
ACTTCGGTGCAGTTATATGCAAAATTCCTGTCTGCAAAGGAACTGCCCTCTGTGGCTTTAATAAATGCAAAGTCAATTCCCTGCTCGGAAAGTGTCTGCCAGTCGATTTTCCCTTGATAAGAGGAAACATCTACACCTCTTACGGAATATTCCTCTTTTGAGGGATTTACTCTGATAAAGCCGTTCATAAAGAGTTCAGCGGGTATGATTGCCACAGCACTGATAACGGCAATTACTATTGCAAATATGATAATTCTTTTCTTCATGCATTCTGCTCCGTTTCATAGGTGATTTGCAAAATAAACCTGCCATTATGATAATTGCACATTGCTAATTGCTAATCGCTAATTGTATTATATACTATTGTTATAAATTTGTCAAAATACCATTGCAATAAAAAAAGATTTTTTTTATAATAGAGATGTCAATAACTAAAAGGAGGAGATTTTATTATGGAAATCAGAAAAGTAAGTGCGTCTGTCATCACTGATACAGTAAAAAAGCTGTTCATGGATATGAATTATTTTATTGGTGAGGACATTCTGACGGCACTCAAAAATGCGGAGGAAACAGAAATTTCGCCTACGGGAAAAAATGTGCTTTCTCAGCTCATCGAAAATCACAAAATTGCAAAAGAGGAAGAAGTGCCGATATGTCAGGACACGGGCATGGCAGTTCTTTTTGTGGAATACGGTGATAAAGTTGTGATAGGGGGCGGAAGCTTTGAAGAAGCCGTACAGGAGGGCGTAAGACGTGCCTATATTGACGGCTATTTGAGAAGGTCTGTTGTAACGGATCCTGTGTTTGACAGAGTGAATACAAAGGACAATACACCTGCAATTATTTATACGAGCATAGTCAGCGGTGATAAAATAAAAATTCTGGCAGGCTGTAAGGGATTCGGCAGTGAAAATATGTCTGCCATAAAAATGCTTACTCCATCGGCAGGCATTGAGGGTGTAAAGAAATTTATTCTGGATTCCGTGAGATATGCAGGACCTAATCCATGTCCGCCGATAGTGGTGGGAGTGGGCATAGGCGGAACTTTTGAAAAAGCAGCCATGCTTGCCAAAAAGGCGACTTTAAGACCAATCAATACAGAAAATCCTGATGAAAGATATGCGGAACTTGAAAGAGAACTTCTTGCAGAGATAAATCAAATGGGCTTCGGACCTGCGGGACTTGGCGGACTGAATACAGCGATAGGCGTGAATATAGAAACTTTCCCGACGCATATAGCAGGAATGCCTGTGGCAGTGAATATATGCTGTCATGCCGCAAGACACAAGGAAACAGAGATTTGAGAGGTGCATAAAATGAAAAAGATAAAATTGCCGTTGACAGATGATGTGATAAAGGATTTGAAAGCAGGCGACAGTGTTTTAATAACGGGTTCAATGATAACGGGCAGAGATGCTGCACATAAGAGATTGTATGAACTCATTGAAAAGGGTGAAGAATTGCCCGTGAATATCAAGGGTGAAGTGATATATTATGTGGGACCTGCACCCGCAAAGCCCGGTCATGCAGTCGGACCGGCAGGACCTACTTCAAGTTACAGAATGGATAAATATACGCCTGCCCTTTTGGACAGGGGATTGAAAGGCATGATAGGCAAGGGGGCAAGAAATCAGGAAGTGATTGATTCCATGATAAAGAATAAAGTGGTGTATTTTGCGGCAATAGGCGGTGCGGCGGCACTTATATCAAGAAGTATCAAAAAAGTGGAAGTGCTTGCATACGAGGATTTGGGGACAGAGGCTATATACAGATTTGAAGTTGAGGACTTTCCTGCAATCGTTGCGATAGATGCAGACGGAAACAGCGTGCTCGCAAAATAAGGGGGACGGAAAATGGAAAAAAGGTCGCCTTATGAAAATACGGACTTTTACTCGGGTTATGAAGAATCAACAGAGGGATATGTTTCGGAAAGAGAAAAGGTGAAAATGGAGCCTCTCAAATATGAATCGAATATGTATGCAGTCCAAAAGAAAAGGGAATTCATATTGATAGGCTTGATGATCATTCCGACTACAATATGTCTGGCAGTTATATTGTGGTCTGTGGGAGTTATTTCTATCAATCCGGTTATCAATCAAATTTTTACGAATGCATTTCCGTTTATGAGTACATTGCTGGCGGTTGTGTTTTCGGTGATAGTCGTGCGTAGTATAAGTGTTGTTGATAAAGACAGAAAAGTGCTTAACAAACACGTTTTTCATTTCATGGGATTTGCGGCAGTCTGCGGAATGGTTGCCATATCCTCAAGTCCTCACGGAATGATCAATATACTGACAGGCGGTTGGTGGCGTTTGATACCTCTTGCGATAGCGTTGGGATTTTTGATATGGTCATTTTGGCTCTATACGAAATTTGAAAAAATCATTTTTATTCCCTTGATGTCCGTTACATTTATATGCTTGTTTCTGATACTTTAAGAAATACAGGAGGGAGTCTGAATGGAGAAACAACCGTTCAATGATGAAAATGCATTTTACAAAGGCTATGAAGAAACAACTCAGACCTATCTCAATGAAAATGAGAAAGTGGAGTTTGTGCCTCAACATGATTTCGCCTCACTGAAGAAGAAAGCAGTTATTTTGATTTTGCTTATGACTGTACCAATGGCGATATGTTTTGCTATCACATTTTGGAGTTTCGATTTTTTTATAAAGCTTCCCATGCTGAGCGGAATCCTGCAAAGATTTTATCAGCTTCTGGGAATCGTTGCGGGTTTTGCATTGGCGACATTTGTTGTTAAGAACATAAGTCTTGATGATGAAAAAAAGGATATAGTCAATAAGCACGTCATTCATTTTATGGGATTTGCGTCAGCAAGCTGGATTGCCATTGAATGCATAGATGCCTATGAAAACAGGAATTCTCAGGTAATGGAGAATACCTATAAAGGACTTTGGGCATTGATACCGCTGGCGATAGCTGTGGGATTGATTATATGGGGATATTTCATTTATACGAAACTTGAAAAGAAATTATTTATCCCTATTATGTGTGTTACGATTTTATTCACGGGAGGAATGATTGTCCGTGATATTGTAAGACCGAGATTTGATGTTGACTCATACAGCGTGGATTACTATTTTGTATCATACAAGGAAATCAAGCCGAAAGAACAGGAAGCAAAATATTATGTTTCGGAAGAACTCGATGAAGAAAAAATAGTTTATGATTCCTATGTTTTGCCTGCGGTACTGAAAAGTTATGAGGAACTTGAACGTGATATTGTCGAATATGATAACAGCCGTATTGAACATAAAGTTTACTGCGATGATTATGCAGGAAAAGTTTTGAATGATATTATAAAGGATAATCCGATATATGACGAGAAATTTTTTGAAGAAAACTATCTTGTTATTGACAGGCTGACATATTATGATGTTCCCGAAAGCGTGAAAATAGGACGTATTTTTGTTGACGGCGATAACATGAAGATGCAGGAAGATTACCTTTGGGAATACGAAAAAGAAGAGCTTTCGGAAGATATGAGTGAATTCTGTATTGTATTCATCAAAATACCCAAGACCTATCACATAGAAAATGTTGAATCCTTTGGGGGATATTCGGAATTCAACTATAAAAATTGAATATTTTTTTGAAACAAAGTGTAATAATTATAGTGCAGATTACATTTTTGAAAAAAATGGTTTTATATTTCTATTTAAGAAAAAAGATAATTGACTTATTGAGAATTTTGTTCTATAATTATTCCGTGAAAAAATTTATTTTTTTGGAGGCATTAACAATGAGCAGAGTTTACAATTTTTCAGCAGGTCCTTCTGTGTTGCCGGAGAAAGTTCTCAAGCAGGCAGCAGCAGAAATGATGGATTATCAGGGCTGCGGTCAGTCCGTTATGGAGATGTCACACCGTTCAAAAGTATTTCAGGGTATCATTGACAGTGCAGAGAGCCTTCTCCGTGAAGTAATGAATATACCTGACAATTACAAGGTACTTTTCTTGCAGGGCGGTGCTTCAACTCAGTTTACAGCTATCCCCATGAACTTGGGTACAAAGAGCGGTAAGGCTGACTATGTTCTGACAGGTCAGTGGGCTACAAAGGCTCAGAAAGAGGCTGCAAGATACATTCAGGCTAATGTAGTAGCATCTTCCAAGGACAAGACATTCTCCTACATTCCGAAGCTTGACCCCGATACATTCACAAAAGATGCAGACTACTTCTATATCTGCATGAACAATACGATTTATGGTACAGTATATCATGAGCTTCCCCAGACAGGTGACGTTCCGCTCGTAGCAGACGTTTCTTCCTGCTTCCTCTCCACACCTCTTGATGTATCAAAGTTTGGTGTAATTTATGCAGGTGCACAGAAAAACATGGCTCCTGCAGGTCTTGTAATTTCAATTATCCGTGAAGACCTCATAGGCAACGCTATGGATATATGCCCGACCATGCTCAACTTCAAGACTCATGCAGACAACGGTTCTATGTTCAATACACCGCCCTGCTGGACAATCTATATAGCAAAGCTTGTTCTTGAATGGCTGAAGAACGACATCGGCGGACTTGAGAACATGAAGAAAATCAACGAAACAAAGGCAGCTATCCTCTATAACTTCCTTGACAATTCCAATATGTTCAAAGGCACAGTTGTTCCCGAGGATCGTTCACTCATGAATGTACCGTTTGTTACAGGCAATGATGAACTTGATGCTAAGTTCGTTAAAGAGGCAACCGAAAACGGCTTTGTTAACCTTAAAGGACACCGTACAGTTGGCGGTATGAGAGCTTCCATTTATAACGCTATGCCTATCGAGGGCGTTGAAAAGCTCGTTGCATTCATGGGTGAATTTGAGAAAGCAAACTCATAATCAATTTGCAATGTGCAATGTGCAATGTACAGTGTGCGGTTTTGCAGTTGAAAATTTCAGATAAAAAATTAGATTAAGGCGGTTAGCAGTGCGGCAGTTTGCAGTATTCATTGCACATTGCACATTGCTAATTGCACATTGAATAAAAGGGTGGTTACAATGTTTAATGTTCAGACACTCAATAAGATTTCCAAAATTGGTCTTTCCAGATTGGGTGACAGTTATAATATAGCAGATGACGTGCAGAATCCTGACGCAGTGCTTGTACGTTCAGCCGCTATGCATGATATGGAATTGCCTGAGAGCCTTCTTGCCATCGCAAGAGCAGGTGCAGGCGTGAATAACATTCCGCTTGACAAGTGCAGTGAAAAGGGTATTGTTGTATTCAATACTCCGGGTGCCAATGCAAATGCCGTTAAAGAGCTTGTTTTGACAGGACTTCTCCTCAGCTCAAGAAAAGTTGTTGACGGTATCGCATGGGCTAAGACTCTCAAAGGCAACGGTGACGCTGTCGGCAAAATGGTAGAAAAGGGCAAGAGCCAATTTGTAGGTCCTGAAATTATGGGCAAAACTCTTGGTGTAGTAGGTCTTGGTGCAATCGGCATACTTGTTGCCAATGCAGCCGCTGCACTCGGCATGGACGTTATCGGTTATGATCCGTTCCTTTCCGTTGGCAATGCTTTGAAGATTTCACCTTGCGTAAAGTATGTGAATACTCTTGATGAGGTATTTGCTGCAAGTGATTATATTACCGTTCATGTACCGCTTACACCCGATACAAAGGGCGTTATCAATGCCGCTAATATCGCAAAGATGAAAGACGGCGTTCGTATATTGAACTTCTCCAGAGCAGACCTCGCTGTATCAGCAGATGTACTGGCAGCTTTGGCAGACAAGAAAGTATCCGCTTATGTAACAGACTTTGCAACAGATGATATACTCGGTGCAGACGGCGTTATTGCAATTCCTCACTTGGGTGCATCAACTCCCGAATCAGAGGACAACTGTGCAAGAATGGCAGCAGACGAAATCAAGGATTTCCTTGAAAACGGCAATATCAAGAATTCCGTAACAATGCCTGCTGTATCAATGGCAAAATCAGGTGCAGCAAGAGTTTGTGTCATTCACAAGTGTGCAGTTGACGCAGTTTGTGCAAAACTCTCCGAAACAGCGAAAGTAGTAGCTATGGCAAGCGGTTCAAAGAAAGGCTATTTCTATTCCATCTTTGACGTAGCAGAAGATACTGACGCTGAAGCTGTAAAAGCAGTTGACGGAGTTATCCGTGTAAGAGTAATCAAATAATTAGCAATTAGCAGTGAGCAATTAGCAATTATTGTGCAATGTTCAGGGCAGTCTGTTTTTTAAAATAGGCTGTCCTGTTTTTATTTTTGTTTGAAAGGAGATTCTTTATGATATATATAACAGGCGATACTCATGGAAAATTTGAAAGATTTGAAAAATTCTGTTTTGAAAACAAGGTTTCCAGAGAGGATATTATGATAATTCTTGGAGATGTCGGACTGAATTATTGGGAAAATTCTGATGACAGCGATAACAAGAGAGAGGTTGAAAAATTCGGAATGACATTTTTCTGCATACACGGAAACCATGAACAAAGACCTTTTGCAATAGCAAGCTATAAGACAAAAGAATTTCACGGCGGTTTAGTGTGGTATGAAGAAGAATTTCCCGATATACTCTTTGCAAAAGACGGTGAGATATATAATTTTGACGGCTATGAATGTATCGTGATAGGCGGTGCATACAGCGTTGACAA
>DBXL01000194.1:0-10803 GCA_002309275.1 Ruminococcaceae bacterium UBA1213
TCAGACGGTGAAGAAGTAAAGATTGTATCGGGTACACAAGTAAAATTCTCTGTTTCCGAAGAGTACAGGGAGAGCGTTCCCGTCATCATCTTCGGAAATAACAACAGCTATTCCAATTTAAATAAATTCATAAAATCCTGCCAGAAAATCATTCAGCATCAGGTCGTTAATGATAAGTATATCATAATTTGTCGTACTCCCGCCAACTCCGATGTTGACAATACTATGACTAAAACTTTCGGTCACAACTATATACGCACAGGTGAAACAATAGATTACAATGACCTTGCAGAAAAAATAGTTTTCCGTATGAAAACCCTGAAGTATCTTGATACCGTGTCCGAGAGCGTTGAAAAGGCTGAGAAAAATATTTTTCCCGATGACTGAAAAAAGTTCAGCAGAAATTCCAAAGTGATTTTCTGCTGAACTCTTTTTTTATTCTGTTCTGAGAGCGGTAACAGGATCTTTCTTTGCCGCTTTCTTTGAGGGGATAAGTCCGCCTATCAGTGTCAGTATTACACTGAGTACCACAAGTATCACCGCACCATTCAGGGGCAGAACGGCATTCACAGTTGTGCTTTCGGCTACGGCATGGATAATTTCATTAATCGGAATCAGCATTAAAAGCGTTATGCCTATTCCCATAAGTCCCGAAAACAGTCCTATGATAAAAGTTTCCGCATTGAATACCTGTGAGATATTCTTCTTTGACGCACCGATTGCACGAAGTATGCCTATTTCCTTTGTACGTTCAAGCACCGATATATAAGTGATAATTCCTATCATAATAGACGAAACTATCAGAGATACCGCAACAAATGCAATAAGTACATAAGAAATAACATTAACGATTGTCGTCACTGATGACATCAATAAACCTATATAATCTGTATAAGTGATTTTATTTTCTTCCGAAACACTCTTGTTATAGTTCTCTATGCACTCCGAGATAAAGTCCTTGTTTTCAAAGCTGTCTGCATAGATACTGATAGCTGACGGGGCATCAGGGCTTACCACTCCCATTTTTTGAAGGTTATCTTCATAACTGCCCGATGAGATATAACTGTCATATATGGCAACAAGCATTTTTTCATCGGGAGCTTTCATGTACTCGTCCATACTCTTTGACATACCCTCTTCTGACGTGGGAACGGCAGACTGCGACTGTTTCATTTTTATCAGCTGGCTCAGGCTCAGGGAACTGCTTTCTTTATTTTCGGACTGCTGTGATGTTTCGGATATTTTTTGTGCCTGTCCCATCATCGCCATGAATGACATATACATATTAGCCTTGTCTGTCACTCCCAGATTTTCTATATATTTTTGGGCATCTTTGGCTTTCTGGCTGTCGTCTTTCGGCTCAAATGCCATTCCGGTTATGACATTCACGCTTTCATCAGCCCTTTGTTCTTTCACAACATTGCTGTTATCCGTATATTCAATAATATAGTCTGTCAAAAGTCTTGTATAGCCTATCGGACTTGTCAGCAGGACATTATCAGAATTTTCCTTTTGCCTGACAATGCCCGTAATTTTGAGTATATCCGCTTTTTCAAGCTTCTTTGCAATTTTTTCTTCACTTTCCGAAATATCGTCATATCTTCCGAATCTGTTTTTTACATAATAGTCACAGTCAGGCATCAAGTAAAATTCCTTTTCACATATCTCACTGTATGAAAACTGATGGATTGGAATTTCCACATCTTCGCCCTTTTCGATTTTCTTCGACATCTCTTTATATTCGTCTGTCGGCAGAAATCCAAACTGATACAATGCCGTTATCGGTATTTCATTATTTTTGTCAAGCACCAGCAGTAATTCATTATACGCTGTCGGATACTCCCCGTATATTAAATCATAATTTTCTTTTACAGCCGTTCCGACTGTCTTATTATCGGGATCGTGGAGAATTTCATCAAAAAGCTTGCTTCCGCCCCCCACCATACGCATCGCCCTGTCTGTCATGGCAAATTCTTTTCCGCCGAATGAAAGACTGCTTTGCTGTTTCTTATCCACAAGAGTAGAGCCGTCTGTGTTGACAAGCGTTTTATTTTCATCATACGCATACACATCAAATTTTGTATCATATGAATATACGATGCCGTTTTCACCAACATATTTGTGTATCTCGCTTTTCGGATCATCAAGGTATTTCTTGAAATCCGTCAGATTGTTTTCCGTGAAACTCGTTGATACTTTTGAAATTGCTTCAAGCTGTGATTTATCGGAGTAAACAGCATTCATGTCATGGGTGACTTCATCAGAATCGGCAGATTTTTTCCTTGTTTCCATGATACTGCTCAAGTCTATTGTCTGTTCCTGAATCGTGATGGGATATGATGTCATGGTATTTCTCTGTACAGTATCAATGTAAATATTGACACCGTTTGAAATGGATAAAATAAGTGCAATTCCGATAATACCTATCGAGCCTGCAAAAGATGTTAAAACCGTTCTGCCTTTTTTGGTACGCAGATTGTTAAAACTCAGTGCAAGAGCCGTTATGAATGACATTGACGATTTACCCATGTTTTTATGTTCGGGTTCTTTTTCACTCTCCTGCACCTCAAGGGGATTGGTATCACCTGTAATTTTTCCGTCTGCAAGGTTGACAACACGGTTGGCATACTTCTCCGCAAGTTCGGGATTATGCGTTACCATGATGACAAGCCTGTCCTTTGCGACCTCGTTGAGCAGATTCATAACTTGTATGCTTGTTTCGGAGTCCAATGCACCTGTCGGCTCATCTGCAAGAAGTATGTCCGGATCGTTTACCAATGCTCTTGCAATTGCAACCCTCTGCATCTGACCGCCTGACATCTGATTTGGTCTTTTATGGAGCTGGTCGCCAAGTCCTACTTTTTCAAGAGCCTCTTTGGCACGTTTTTTTCTCTCTGATTTTGAAATGCCCGAAATAGTCAGGGCAAGCTCTACATTGGAAAGTATATTCTGGTGCGGAATAAGATTATAGCTTTGAAATACAAAGCCTATGGTATGATTCCTGTAAGAATCCCAGTCCCTGTCTTTATACTTCTTTGTAGAAATTCCGTTGATTATCAAATCACCGCTGTCGTATCTGTCAAGACCGCCGATTATATTCAATAAAGTCGTCTTGCCCGAACCTGACGGACCGAGTATGGCAACAAACTCATTGTCACGAAAATTCAAACTTACGTCATTAAGTGCATTCTGAACAAGCTCACCTGTCTTATACTGCTTTGAGATATTTTTGATTTGAAGCATAAAAACACTCCTTTTTTTCATTTAAGCAAATCATATCACACACCCCAATTTTTGTCAATCCGATTACACCCCTGATAAATATTTCTTGATTTCAGCTCGTGGTTTATCAGATTCAGAACACGCCTTTTATCCCCGCTCCATTTCGGAGCAATTAAAAGTGTTTTATCTCCGTCACCTGTCAGGCGGTGTATGACAACATTTTCGGGAAGTATGCCTATCACGTCACAAACGAGAGATATATATTCATATTCGCTGAGAGTCGCAAAAAGTCCGTCTGCATACATTTCGGCAAGCCGTGTATTTTTGAGAACGTGCAAAAGCTGTATTTTTATTCCGTCTGTGAATTTTCCGACATACTCCGCTGTTTTCAGCATATCTTCACGGCTTTCAAAAGGCAGTCCCAATATGATATGTGTAATGACCTCCGCACCCGCCTGTTTTAAATCCAAAACAGCCTTTTCATAACATGCAAGCTTATATCCCCGATTTATCCGTTCAGCCGTTTTTTCATGCATGGTCTGCAAGCCGAGCTCTACCCATACAGGCTTTATCTTTGAAAGTTCCGATATAAGCTGTATTTTATCGTTTTCAAGACAGTCCGGGCGGGTTGCTATCGACAGCACTGCAATATCCTCTCTCTTTATCACAGGCATGAAAAGCTCTCTCAGATATTCGGCAGAGGCATATGTATTGGTATAAGCCTGAAAATAGGCAATATATTTTTTTCCGCCGAACTTGTCTTTCACAAGAGATTTTGCATATTCAATCTGATTGTCAATATTCGTGAAAGGGGCAGAAAACTCCCCTGAACCGCCCTCACTGCAAAATATACAACCGCCTTTTGCTATTTTCCCGTCACGGTTCGGACAGGTCATTCCTCCGTTAAGTGACAGTTTATACAGCTTTTCACCGAAACGCTCTTTCAAACAGCAGTCAAGCGAATAATATCTTCGTCCGTTCCAAAGCTTCATGGCAATGTCCCCCCAAATAAAAAGAGGGAAAACAAAATTTTTTTGCTTCCCCTCCAAATTCAATTATTCTGCCGAAAAGTTGCTCTTGTCAACCCCGCACAACGGGCATACCCAATCTTCAGGAAGATCCTCAAAAGCAGTGTTGGGAGCTATGCCGTTTGCGTCATCACCCTCATACGGATCATACACATATCCGCATACATTACATACATATTTCTGCACAGACAATACACCTCACCTGTATAAATTTTTCTTGATTATACAATAAATTTCCCCAAAAGTCAACAGTTTTATCAATCGTAAACGAAGAATGAAACTATTTCTCATTTTTCACTCTGTTCCAGCTTTGATATTTCATCTGCCACATCGCCCTGAAATTCATTGATTTTTTCAGAAATATTGCTGACAGCGGTATTATAAGTGTCTGTTATGGTTTCTTTATAGCGTTTTGTGAGATAGTAACCCAGAAATGCTGCAAGCAATACAAGCACTGCTGTCACTATCACATATATCACCGGAAATTTATGTTTATATTTATGTTTCACTTCACGTCACCGATTTTTCTGTACTTTTCCACAACCACCGCAAATGCACCCATATCAAGAGAATATTTATAAGATATGCACATCAGCCTTGCAGATACAATATAATCTCCCTCTCTGTCATCAGACAGGACTTCTTTACTGTGAGTAACAAGGCATTTTATGGCTGAATGGAAAAATGCCTGTGACGGCGGCTTATCCCAGAACCTGTATTCACCGTTTGCACACTGTCCGCCCAATCCCACTCTGTCAAGAAATTTCTTGTATTCCTCGTTGGCTTTCAAAAGGCGGAATTTGCCTCCACGATACTCTATGACAGCTGCCGGCACTCCTAAAGAAGTCCCGTTCAGGCTTATGTGATTTTTGGGAAGCAGGGATTCATCAAGACGGACTGCCCCTATCTGATTGTAATAATTAATAGTAGTGAAGTCGTCATAGTCAAGTCCCGTATGCTGGTTATATTTTTCTATGAAATATTCACACGGCATGGGACGGCTGAATAAAAAGCCCTGTGCTTTTTCACAGCCTATGTCACGCAGAAAATGAAGTTTTTCTGCTGCATTGACACCCTCTGCAAGCGTATGGATACCAAGCTTTTGTATCATCTTTATAAGGTCGCTGAGCAGAGAGGAATTTTTTACATTAAGGTCAAAGTCCTTCATAAATTCCATGTCAAGCTTGATGAGGTCAAAGGTATATTTTCTCAGAGTGTTGAAGGAAGAATACTCGCTTCCGAAATCGTCCATCCAGACTTCAAAGCCTGATGAACGGAATTTATTGATTTGCTCATTCAGAAAAGAGGGATTGTGTATAAATGCACTTTCGGTTATCTCAATGGAAATCAGTTTATGCGGTACACGGTAGCTGTCAACAATTTTGATGACTTCATCTGCAACATCAAACATTTCAAAGTTGATTCTTGAAAGATTCACGGATACGGGAACAAGCGGAAAATTCTTTGTTCTCATCATATCTATGTCTTCACATATTTTCTTTATCATGTAAAAATCAAGCTTATGTATGAGCCTGTGTTCTTCAAGAACGGATATGAACTGTGCAGGCTGTACAACGCCCCTGTCAGGCTTTTCCCATCGGCAGAGGGCTTCCATATCACATATATTGCCTGTAAGGCATCTTACAATAGGCTGATAATATACTTTTATATAATTATTTTCAAGTGCCTCGTCAAAGTGCGTGAGGATATATCGCCTTTTATGGTACTCCTCAAACATGATACTGTCAAATATTCTGTATTTTGTACTGTAGTCGCCTTTCAGGCTCTTGCAGGCAAGCCTTGCACGGTCACATACAGCATCTATGTCACGGTCCTGACCGTTATAAATATATATGCCTGCACATATCTGAACAGGGATATTCATGGGATTTTTCAGCACTTTTTCATAAACTTTTTCAAGACGCTGTTCCAGTCCCATTTTGTCGGTAAGCACAACAAAATGGTCTTCTGCCATTCTCGATACAGGCTCACCTGCAAAAATGATTCTTAAAATATAGGCTGTATTGATAAGAACGCTGTTTCCACGCTCAAAGCTGTATTTTTCATTGATGGCTTTCATATCACGCACATCCAAATACACCAAAACGGGATTTTTATCCTGTTTTCTCATTCTTTCAACAGCAGCTTTTGCGGCTGTACGGAAAAATACCATGTCAGGCAGTCCCGTGAGATAATCATAATATGAATTGACTTCCATTTTCATGAGGGCAGTCACATCAGAACCGCATATAAAATATTTTCTTTCCTCTCTGTCCATGACTTCAATTCTTATGCTTTTCACGCACTCCGCCGAAAGTTTGTTCACGATTGCCGCACTTGAATTCTCACCGCACTTGTATTCAATGAAATTGATTATCTGAGCGGCATCTTTGAAATTACAGCCGAGATTCACCGAGAAAACGGAAATCATTTGTGAAAGGGGCCGCTTTACTTTATTTTCTCCCTCAATAAAATATACACTGCCTGCATTGGCATCAATGTATGCCATGAACTCCGACACCATTGCAGACGATTTTATCATTGTTTCATATACAACGCTGTCTGTCACGTTTTCCGCCTGCAATTTTATATATATATCATCTGTTTCGGGTGATTTCATCACATAAGCAGATATTTTTATGCTTATCTGACCGTCATTTGAGCCGAATGTAAAAATATGCTCTCCGAAATCCGTATTCCCATAATTTTTAATAACATTTTCAGCCGACAGGGTTTCAAAATACTCTATGTCTTTCTTTTCCGTCAGCCAGCCTTTATGCAGGCTGTAATAATCTTCATAACTGAAGTCCTTTCCAAGAACCGTTTCTGCATTTCCTATCCCGGAATTTTCAACAAGCTCCCCGGAAGTAATATTCCAGATACTGTACCCTTTGTATCCGAATGCGTGAAAAGGCATTCCATTTGCCTCTCCATGAAGAAATTCATCAAAATCCTTTTGAAGCTTTTTGCTTTCAAAATCATACTCTATATCTACGGCATTATACCATAATACATACATTGTCACACCATTGTCAGACTTCATTTTTTTGCTGCTGAGATAGATATTATGGAAATCACTGTCATTTTTCAGCTTTACCCTGAAAGACGTATTCACCTCGCCGTCACCGAAAAAGAAACTTCTGCACTTTTTTTTCAACGCCTCAACATCTTCGGCATGAACATAGTTATATATTTCTCCCTCAAGGCATACAGCGGCATCTTCACGGCTCTCACCAAGCAGGACACAAAGACCGTCTGACACAAGTATTGTCTTTACTCTGCCGTCAATGACACGGAAAAAGGCAAACGGAATTACAGAGGTTTCAATAAAACTCCTCTGTTGTTCGGAATATTGATAATCTCTGACATTTCCCACCGAAAAGCACCCCTTAATGAATAAAAACACTTTTAACACAATAATACTATTTTTTTTAATATTTTGTCAACGAATATTTATCAAAAAAATGATAACATTTCTCATTGCAGTTCACTTTAAAACATAAAGTGCAGTCACATTCAAGACTGCACTTTATGCCAAAAGGAAGTGATAATGAAAAAAACAAAACAGCAACAACAATCACGAAATATCTTTCCGTAAGAGTATTATAGCATATTTTTCCTTATTTTTCAATAGTTTCTTTTAAAAAATTCAAAAAAATTTATTCATCATTAATCAAAGGTACCGTTACATCAAAAGTATCCGGAGGTATGCTTTTGCTTTCGGGTACATGGAACAATGTCAGAGTAATTTCATCACCGGGCTTAAAGTGCCTGAGTTCATCAATCAGTTCTGCAAAGTCCCTGATGACGATTCCATTGATAGCCGTGATAATATCATTTTCCTTTGCGGGACTTGTATAGAGAGGACTGGTGACATATATTTTTGTAATGATAATTCCCTGGGGAACATTTTTAACTTTTGATTCATAAAGACTGCAGTTTTTACCCTCTATGCCGATAGTTCCCCTGCTTTTGATACTGCCGTATTTTATCAGTTCATTTACTATTTCAATCACCTGATTGCTTGGTATGGCAAAGCCCATTCCCTCGTAATCCGTACCGACAAATTTTATGGTATTGACACCTATTACATGACCTTCCGAATTGATTAAAGCCCCGCCGGAATTGCCCGGATTGATAGCCGCATCTGTCTGGATATATTTCACATATCCGCCTGATACAATTCTATTGACGGCGGAAACGGTGCCTTTTGTCAGGGAATTGGAAAACCTTGCACCACCGGGACTGCCTATTGCATAGGCATCCTGACCGACATATATTTTATCGGAATCTGCAAATTCTGCGGCATCAAGACCGCTTGCATCTATCTTTACAACGGCAAGGTCTGTTTTTTTGTCTATGCCTATGACCGTTCCGAGATACTGTGAACCGTCAACCAAGGTTATCATGACACCTGTATCCGTGCTGTTATCCACAACATGACTGTTGGTTGATATATACCCGTCAGAAGTGATGATAATACCCGAACCGTCACCCGACTTTGTAACAGCATAGTCCGTGCCTGCCTCATAGGACGTGATATTCACCACTGACGGCGATGCGTTCATATATGCTCGGTTGGCACTGTTGGTTTCAGAAATACTGCTTTCCGTTTCGGTGACGGAAATCTGAGGTCCGTTTATGTCTGCGGAAACATCGGGAGCATCCGATATATCGGTATTGGTGGCATAGGATGTCTGGGAATACCTGTTCGATGGCAGACCGTCATCTTTACTGCTCTCAAAAACAAAGCTTACACCTTTGGAGCCTGCCATTCCCATTGCCATTATCAATGCCGATATAAGCACCATGAAAACCGAAGAAAACCAAAGCAGAGCTTTTATGCTGTTTCCTCTTTTTCGTTTCGGCATCACGTCATAATATCTCTCAAATTCATACGGCATAAAATTTTCCGTAAAGCCGTTTTGTTCCGATACGGCATTTTCCTCTTTCAAATTTTCCATTCTCTGTCCTCCTTTTATGAAGGCAGACTTTTTTTAGTGTCGGTCTGCTTTTTCGGTATGTAGAAATCAAACTCACAATATTGACCGTATTCACTTTTGGCACTTATATCTCCCCCGTGCATACGAATGATACTTCTTACAAGATACAGTCCCAGTCCAAGACCTTTTTTATCTTTGCTTCTGGACTTGTCCGTTTTATAGAATCTGTCGAATACCATGCTGATTTCAGATTGATTGATACCTGTACCGCTGTTTTTCACCACGAAATTTGTCTGTTCGTTATCCTCGGTTATGTCAAATTCTATATACCCGTTTTCATTCGTGAATTTCACGGCATTCTCTATCAGATTATAAACCACCTGATGAATAAGGTCTTTATCTCCGTAAACCATCTTGGGCGTGATGGAATCAAGACCTCTGATTTCAATATTTTTTCTTTCGATTTCCTGTTCAAAGGTAATAATGATAGTCACAAGAATGGAAAGCAGGTCGAATTTCTGATAATTCAGCTTCATTTCACCGCTGTCGAGCCTTGTCAGGTCAAGCATAGACCTCACGAGCCTTGCAAGACGTTTTATCTCCTCCGACACGATATTCAAATAATAACTTTGTTTTTCTTCGGGTATGGTGTCATCAAGAATTCCGTCAATAAATCCTGCAATCGTCGTCATGGGGGTTTTCAGCTCATGCGACACGTTGGCAACAAAGCTTCTTCGGACATTTTCAGACGCTGACAGGGATTCTGCCATATTATTGAATGACCTTGCCAGCTCTCCTATTTCATCATCACTCGTTACATTGACACGCACACTGAAATCACCTTTACCGAAATGTCTTGCAGCGTGTGCCATCTGTTTAAGGGGCTTTACGAGATTATATGAAAAAATGCCTATTGCAAGAATAGATATGGAAAGAGTTGCTATGGCGGAAAGTATGAATATTCTCATTACCATGTCTGTAAAAGATGCTATATCATCTGTACTTGATGTAACAATTACAATTCCCATAATATTACTCTTGCTGGTATAATAGATAGGTCTTGCAGAAATATATCTGTCTGTTTCATACACGTCGTCTATGGTGCTTCTGGCAAAATACTTTGAATCCTCCATTGTCTGCCGAACTATCTCAGGGGCAAACGGATTATTAGGCACGATTTTCAAATCCTGCGTGGAGCATACCGCCATTACAGGTATTGCCTGCGTATCCGTGACGATGACATCAACTCCCACATCATCTACATATAAAGTCAGCAGTTCTTTCACCGTGTCAAGCTGACTGATATAAAATTTCATATCCGTACTTCCATACGGTGACGGCTCTATAGCCGAATGCCGTCTGATAAAGCTGACAACATTTTCTGCTCTTTTGTCAAGTATCTGCCTTTTTTCATTTGACCAGTAGTTTGTTATCGTCAAAGTAAGTATCGTGCCGAGTATCAGAAAACTGAAAAACACTATCAGCACACTGACATTCATGTATTTTCTGAAGATAGACTTTTTAGAATAAAAACTTTTACTTTTTAGTTTCAAATTTATAACCTACTCCCCATACAGTTTTCAATTCCCATTTATCCGATATTCCTTCCA
>DBXL01000194.1:10883-16000 GCA_002309275.1 Ruminococcaceae bacterium UBA1213
CTTGTAAATACTCTGTTGGGATTGCTTGCAAGGTGATATATCAGCTCCATCTCTTTTGGCGGAGTATCCACCTGCTTGCCATCTACTCTCAATTCATAATTCGTCAGATTGATAACAAGCTTTTCATAACGCACTTCTTTGAGCTTGCTTTCCGTCTTTTCCTCTGCTCCCACATTGCCTGATGTACGTCTGAGAACAGCCTTTATTCTTGCGACAACTTCCTTTGTTTCAAACGGCTTTACAATATAGTCATCTGCCCCAAGCTCCAGTCCCAGAACTTTGTCAAATACTTCACCCTTTGCAGTAAGCATGATAATTGGACATTGTGAAGTTTTTCTTATCTCCCTGCATACAGTCCAGCCGTCAAATACAGGAAGCATTATATCCAGCATAACAAGGTCAGGCTTCTCTGTTTTGAACTTTGTGACAGCCTGTCCGCCGTCATTGGCTATCACCACGTCAAAGCCCTCTTTTTCAATATACAGCCTCAACAGTTCACAAATATTTATATCATCATCAACTACAAGAATTTTTCCCATGCTCATTATCTTAATCGCACCTTTCATTTAAATATATATATTCTATTATAACACATTTATTTGACTTATGCACTAATTTTTAAAAATTTTTTCAAAAATGCCCTATCCAAACAGCCTCACACTATACACCGCAAGAAACATTCCCACTATATCCGCAGTAAGTGCCGCCGGTATGGTGAAACGTGTATTCTTTATCCCCACAGAGCCAAAATATACCGTAATGGCATAAAAAGTTGTTTCCGTTGAGCCTGCCATCACAGAGGCAGTCTTTCCTATTATACTGTCTGCACCATATTTTTCTAAAATAGAATTCAGCATGGCGAAAGAACCGCTCCCTGTGACAGGTCGCATTAATCCCAATGGCAGAACTTCCGCAGGTATGCCTATTGTTGTGCATACAGGCTGTAAAAATCCTGTCAGCAGGTCAAAAAATCCCGATGCCTCCAGCATAGACACTGCTGTCACAAGTCCTATCAGTGACGGTGCGGCACTGATCAGCGAATATATTCCTTCCTTTGCCCCGTCAGTGAATGCCCCGAACAAATCCACTTTTTTAAACGTTCCGTATATAACTATAAAAACTATTACACTTGGTATAATATATATGCTTATCCCATTCAAAGAAGTCACCCTCTCAGCATGAATATCCTTGCAATGACTATCCCTGCAGCAAGCGTGAGCAGAGATGTGAACCATATATGCGGAAGTATCGAATACGGACTGATACTGCCTGCCGCCTGACGAAGTGCCGCAATCGTCGTGGGAATTATCTGTAGAGAGGCGGTGTTGATGACAACAAACATTATCATGCTATTATTCGGCTGACTTCCAAGTTGATTTGTCTTTTGCATTTCACGCATGGCGGCAAGTCCAAAAGGCGTGGCAGCATTGCCAAGCCCCAATATATTCGCCGTTATATTGGCACTCACGGCTTTCATTGCCGGACTGTCAGAACGGTATTCCGGCATTACTCTCGACAGCAATGGTGACATTATTTTTGACATTTTCTCAGTTATACCACTTCTGTCTGCAATTTTCATCATTCCTGTCCATAGACACATCACCCCCGCCATAGAGATAACAAGACTTACTGCATGGTCTGCACCGTCAAGGACACTTTTGGATAAATTTTCCATTTTTCCTGTGCATAACGCACAAATAAAACTGATAATTACCATTAAAAACCATACATAACCTATCAATTATATCACCTTTTCATGTTACCATTGTGCAATTCTGATGTCTGACAACTCCTGCAAATTCCATTTACCATTTATTAAAAAATATCGCTTTTTTTCTGATATTATGGAATATTCGATTTGTGTTTTCAAAATCACTTAAAAAAATATATTATTCAAAAAAATACAACTTTTTTCTTATAAACTATTGACATTTTATGCAAATCAAGGTATTATAATATTAAGATAAATATATTCCAAGAAATATATAAGAAAAAACGGAGGTGCTTGTTATGAGAGCAGTTGGTTGTGTAAGACCTATCGACAAGTTGGGAAGGCTGGTTCTGCCCGCTGACATCAGAAAGTCACTTAACATCACAAATGGTGAAGACTCGGTTGAATTTTTCCTTGACAACGACAGCATTATCATTAAAAAATATCGTCCTGCATGTGTGTTCTGCAGGTCTGATGAAAATCTTATCGAATACAAAAATCAGTCCGTATGTCTTAATTGCATGGAAGACCTTAAAAAATAAATTTGACTGCTCCCATACAGCCGCCTGCTGTATGGGAGCATTTTTTTCCCTGAAAGTCCCTGCATTGTACTCTCATGTAACAATATATATTAAAAAAACAAAGGGCAAATTCCAAATTTTTTCGGTAATGACAAATTATTTTTTGATAAAGATATTGACTTATAGTATCAATATGCGGTAAAATGAAGAGTGTTAACGCAAAATATAATTTGAGGAATGATAAAAAATGAAGAAGATATTGGCAGTTGTTCTGCTCTCATTGTCAATAGCATATCTTACAGGCTGTACCCCTGTCGAAAATAACGTCAGCTCTGCACAGCCCTCTCAGGAGTCTTTACAGATTTCACAAGATGCCGAAAAATCCGATAATGAAAAATCAAACAATGAAAAGTCAAATGACGAGAAATCCAATGATGAAAAGTCGAATGACGAAAAATCCAATGACGAAAAATCCAATGATGAAAAGTCAGATGATGAAAAATCGAATGACGAGGAATCTGACGATGAAAATTCAGAGGAAGAAAGTTCGGAAATTGACATCATGGAAGAATCGGATATTTTCAGCTTCAGAGTGAAAATAAATGATGTTGTGTATCAGCTCCCGTTTGAGTATGCCGAGCTGGAAGAAAACGGCTACTATATCAGCAGAGATGGTGAGCTTGAACCTGAAAATTACAGCAGGAGCATTGAATGGAAAAACGAGGAAGGACATATAATAAGCACTCAGCTCTGGAATCCCTCAAATAAGAAAAAAAGCTATGAAGAATGCAAGATAGGCTCTATGGAAATAAAATTGGGCGAGGATTTTGAAGTAGTCCTGCCCGGAAATTTTGCATTCGACACAGAGGTAACACCTGCAAAAATAAAAGAACAGTATGGTGAACCTGAGTCCGAACACATCTATAATGACTATGTAACTCTCAGATATAAAGTGGACCTCTCAAAGACTGTTGAATTCTTCATATACACCAATGAGAATTATATCAAATTCTCCTCGGTCACGGTTAAAAATTTCTCATAACATATCAAAAACTGCTGTCTGAAATATGACAGCAGTTTTTTATGCAAGCAATTTTTGATTTATGTAAAAATCTGTACCAGATAGTTTATCCCATCTTCTTCATACAAGCCTACACCAATATATTTGAATCTGGAATTAAGAATATTATCCTTATGCCCTTTGGAGTCCATAAGTCCTTCCATTGCTTCCTCTGCGGTATAATAGTTATAGGCAATATTCTCTCCCGCAACCGTGTATTTTATGCCATATTCGTCAAGCACTGTAGAGAAAGATTTCCCATTCGGGCGTGTATGGGATAATCTCTGCGACGTTTCCAAGGCACGCTTCTGAGCCACACCAGCCAACTTACTGTTTATGAGAAGCTTATTAAGACCTCTTTTTGTCCTCTCCTCATTCACGAGCCTTGCCACTTCTGCAACGTAAGCCTCATTCTGAGTAATGACGCTTACAACACAAACTGCCGTTTTGCCGTTTGACGTACTCACCGTTACATTAGCAGTACCCTTTCCTACCGCTTTCACTTTGCCGTTTGCGTCAACCGTGACAACTTTTTTATTGCTGCTCGTCCATGTAAGCATGGAAGTGACGACAGGTGAAACAGTGGCTTTTAAAGTAATTGTCGCTCCGACAACAAGATTTTCCGATGTTTTATTGAGGGTTACACTTGAAGGCAATTTCTTTACAGATGCCGTACTTACAGACACAGTGGCTATGGGGGTATTTGCCGCACTTACCATACCACAAGTCATAGAAATCCCTTGAAGTAAAGACAACGTAATGATGATACAAGCACATTTTTTCAACTTTTTCATTCGTTATACACCTCCTCACATTCCATATTAATTTGTATATATTATACTATATTCTTCAACTAAAAATCAATAGTTTTGTAAAAATTTTATCAATAAGTTAAATGAATGACATATAAACTATTGTATTATAAATTGTTACGATTGTTCTGTCAGTTCAGGCAAAAATACACAAATCCCATCAAATCTCACACAAATAAAAAAACAATGTCCGAAACAAAGATTCCGGACATTGTATTTTTTTTACGAGTTAAACAACTGCCCCCAGTTATAACGACCATCTTTTACATAAAGTCCCACACCGATTGTCTTATATCTGGAATTAAGAATATTTTCCCTGTGTCCTTTGGAGTTCATCCACATATTGACAACATCTTTGGCAGCGGAACTGTAATTATATGCAACATTCTCGCCTGCATAGCCTTTCTTGATGCCGTACTCCGCAAACACTGTATCCCATGCCTTTCCGTTGGGGCGGGTATGTGAGAATTTCGTTGAAATCTCTTTCGCTCTCTTGTCGCTTGCGGCAGCCATTTTGGAATTGGTAGTAAGCTTGCTCAGACCTCTTTTTGTTCTCTCGGCATTAACGAGCTTTATCACTTCATTTTCAAAAGCCTCATTCTGAGTGATAACGGTAATTTTGCAAGTTGCCTTTTTGTTGTTGGAGGTCTTTACAGTTATGGTAGCCGTACCTTTTTTGACAGCCTTCACCTTTCCTGATGAATCAACCGTTGCAACAGACTTGTCACTGCTGGTCCATGTGAATTTTGTGGTTGCCTTTGCAGGTGTAAGAGTCGCTTTGAGAGTCAAAGTCTTACCCTTCACGAGCGTTGCAGAAGTCTTGTTGAGAGTAACTTTGGTAGGGGCAACAGTCTTTTTGGCAGTCGTGCTTGCACTTGTGCTTGTGGTATTCCCTGAGGGCGTGGCGGCATAAGATGTCAATGCAACACTCGAAGCCATCGCCAACGTCATCACTACACAAATACATTTCTTCAAAAAGTTCATTGGAAACATCTGCTACTCAAAATATGGAC
>DBXL01000100.1 GCA_002309275.1 Ruminococcaceae bacterium UBA1213
GTTACATTCAAGCCTGCCGCTGCAACGACCTATGATGTATGCGTAAAAGTCAAGGACAGTGACGGCACTATCGTTAAAAAATACTTTACACTGACCATTTCAAAGTAATTTTGTCCTCCCACCCCCATAAAAAACGTGTTATGTTTTTTGCCCTTTCCGCAAGGAGAGGGATTTTTTATGAAAAAATAACCTTGAAAATTTTTATGCTTATATTATAACTTACTTCATATTTTTTCCATTCGGATTCCTACATTCCGTCATATAATTAACATCAGAAATATATAAAATCAATATCAAGAGGTGACAAATATGAGTAAAAGAATTGTACTGATACCTGCCTACTGTCCCGATAAAAAGCTGATTGCTTTGGTGAATACTCTGCACGAAATGGATTTTTCGATTGTAGTCGTCAATGACGGCAGCAAAGCCGAACATAAAGATATTTTTGAAACTGTCGGAAAATATGCCGCTGTTCTGACTCACGAAAAAAACAGAGGAAAAGGTGCAGCTCTCAAAACGGGACTGGAATATATCAAACAGACATTTTCCATACCATATATCATAGTAACGGCAGATGCAGACGGTCAGCATTTGCCTGAAGATATTCTTCTTGTATGCGAAAAGGCGGAAAGTAAAGTCGGCTCTCTCATACTCGGGAGCAGGATAATAGGAAAAAATGCTCCTTTAAGGAGCCGTATCGGAAACAGCATTACAAGACTTATTTTCCGCATTTCTACGGGAACGGCAATTTATGATACGCAAACAGGTCTGAGGGCTTTCAGCAATGGTCTTACGGATTATATGCTGGCGACAGACGGCGAGCGTTATGAATATGAAATGAATGTTCTGCTCAATCTCAAAAAGAATAATATCAATGTAGAGGAAATCCCGATACAAACGGTATATCTCGATAACAATTCATCTTCACATTTCAATCCCATCAAAGATTCATTCAAGATATACAGGGAGATACTCAAATTTTCGGCATCATCTTTATTGAGTTTCGTCATTGATTACGGACTGTTTTGTATATTGATGTCACTTACAGGCATGACGGTAATTTCCAACGTGACAGCAAGAATCATAAGTGCAGGCGTTAATTTTTCCTTAAACAGAAATTTTGTATTCGGCAGCCGTGAAAATATATTCAAATCGGCAGTCAAATATTTTCTGCTTGCGGTCGTGATACTCATATTCAACACTTGTATTCTCAAATTGTTGATTGCAGTGGAAACACCCTATATGCTTGCTAAAATCATAACGGAAACACTCATGTTTTTCTTTAGCTGGACAGTTCAAAAACTTTTTATATTCAAGGGGGCAAAAGCATGAAAAAATATATTTACTCTATCACATTTTCATTGATACTTTCAGCATTCACGGCATTTGTTTTGCTTGACACGTTTGTCATAAGTCAGCCTATGCAGAATGTGCAGGGACAGGTCAACAATTCCATGTTCGACAGCAGTACGGCAGATAAAACATATAGTGACAATGCAGATTCCGAAATCAATACCAAAACTGCCGAAAGTCAATCGTCTGTAAGTTCCGATAAATCAATTTCAACAGACGGTGCAAGCCTTATCGGAGAATATCAGAATGAACAGGCAGATATAAAGCTGTATGAATATCATTATGAAAGTACAGCTGTATATGTGGCAGATATCGTTGTCAGTTCAAGCGAGTATATCAAAACAGCCTTTGCCAATGATTATTACGGAAAAAATGTCACGGATAAGACTTCCTCTATTGCCCAACAAAATAATGCCATACTTGCCATCAACGGAGATTACTACGGTGCAAGGGAAAGCGGTTATGTGATTCGTAACGGAGTGGTTTACCGTGATACCAACGACGGAAAAGACCTGCTTTGTGTATATGCAGACGGTACCATGAAAATCGTCAATTCGGGTGAAAAATCGGCTCAGGAGCTTGTAAACGAAGGTGTATGGCAGGCATTTTCATTCGGACCTGCTCTTGTGGAAAACAGTCAGATTGATGTTTCCGTCAATGCAGAAGTTGGAAAAGCTATGGCAAGCAATCCCAGAACGGCTGTCGGAATGATAGATACCTGTCATTATGTATTCGTTGTATCGGACGGCAGAACAAGTGAAAGCAAGGGCTTGTCACTTTACCAGTTGGCGACATTTATGCAAAGTATCGGCGTTGATACGGCATATAATCTTGACGGCGGCGGTTCTTCCACATTGTATTTCAACGGTGAGATTATCAATTATCCCACTACGTCGGGCAGGTCTATGAAAGAGAGAGGAGTGAGTGACATTGTTTATATCACAAAGTAATATCCGACTGCAAAAATATCTTATCGCAAGTATTATATCTTCACTTTTCTGTGCCTTGTTTGCGGCAGTATATGAAACATTCAGTTTCGGAGTTTACTCCTATTTTATGCTGTTTTCATTCGTTTTCCCGTTACTTTTATGCTCTCTCCCATACAGCATTATTATTTTCAAAAATAAAAATATCCCTAATAAATTTGCATTACGTTTGTGGAACAGCGGAACAGCCATTCTTACGGTAGGCTCAATCGTTCAGGGAATAATCGAAATATACGGAACAACAAATCATTTTACTGTCATTTATGCAATAGCAGGGGGAATTTTCTGTATAAGCGGTTTATCGTCATGGCTAATTTCCGTCAAACAAAAAATTGAATAACAATAAAAAGACTGTTGCACCGTTTATTTAAATGCAACAGTTTTTTTAAGTGTCTTATAAAGATGCTCTGAAAATATCCGCTATATCTTTTTCAGTAAGAGGAACCCACGCATTTTCAAGTCCCTCGTTTACCGCTACATGATGAGCCATTTCATCAATGCGGCTTTCATCTATGCCGACATCTTTCAGGTGCATGGGAATGTTGATGGATTCAAAGAATTGATAGGTTGCGTTGATGGCTTTTTCGGCAATTTCAAATTTATCAAGAGTGCCGTCAATGCCGAATACATTCACACCGTATTTCACAAAGCGGTCAACCGTCTTTTCGGAAAGGATATGTTTCATCCATCTTGGTGTAATAATTGCCAATCCCTCACCGTGAGTAATGTCATAATAAGCGGAAAGTGCGTGTTCCATGCCGTGACACGGCCAGCCCGTATAACTGTTTCCAAGTGCATAAATGCCGTTACAGCCGTATGTGCAGGTCAGCATCATTTCAGCCCTTGCCGTGTAATCTTCGGGATTTTCCAGACATTTCACAGCATTCACCATCAGACTTTTCAAACCTGCCTCCATGAATCCATCGTTAAGAATACTCGAATCTTCACAGAAATACTGTTCCATAATATGATTCATGGCATCGGCACAGCCTGCAGCAGTCTGTTTTTTTGACACGGTAAACGTATATGTCGGATCAAGAAATGATACAGCCGGATAAAGATGTGAATCCATATAGCCGATTTTATCATTTGTTTCCGTTCTCGAAATCACCCCTCCGCAGTCGTATTCACTTCCCGTTGCGGCAAGCGTGATAATATCAACGATTGGCAGAGCGGATCGTGCCTTTACTTTGTAGGAAATCAAATCCCACACATCACCGTCATACTTTGCACCTGCAGCAATTGCCTTTGAACAGTCAAGTACACTTCCGCCTCCGACAGCAAGTATAACGTCAATGTCATTTTCCTTGCAGAGTTTCACACCGTCAAGTACACTCGGATCATACTTCGGATTCGGCTGTATTCCCGAAAGTTCGGTAATCTCAAAATCCGCAAGCAGTTCTTTCACCTTGTCATAAAGACCAATTTTCTTGATACTGCCACCGCCATAGGTGAGCAGTATTTTTTTGCCGTAATTGCCCATTATCTCAGGAAGTTTTTCAACAACTCCCTTTCCGAAAATGAGCCTTGTCGGTGTCTGATAATCAAAGTTTTGCATAATGATACCTCCGTTTTATTATTTATTGTTCCGCTTTGAGCAGTCTGCAAAGACAGGAATATGTCAGCTCATAAACGGATTGATATACATAGTCGATTTCTGCTTCTTTCATGGCTTTTTTCTGTTTGTCCGTCACAGAAGTATAGGGATAAATCCCGAACATAAACGGGAAAAACATATAAATGAAATTTTTAATATCACTTTCATTCATATCTGAACAAAATTTTTCAAGCAGGCGGCTGATATTATTGATTGACATACCATACGATTTCTTGAATGATACTAAAAGTTCCTGACGGCTGTTTGCTTCCATGTCGTAAATATTCATGGAAAGCAGTTTCAAAAGCTGTTCACGTTCACTTAACGATACTGCTATTTTTTCGGATAATTCCCTTTTTGTCAGGCTGTCGTTATTTTCAATAATACCGGTAAGACTTTCGTTCCAGCGGTTATATTCTCTTTCAAACAAGGCAAGGAATATTTCTTCTTTCGTCTGAAAGTAGTTGTATATAGATGTGCGTGTGAATGATGTTGCCGCACCGATTTCTTTCAGGGTTATTTCCTTGAAACTCATGGTTTTATACAACTCTTCACAGGCATTGATAATTTCCTCTTTTCTTGCAGCAGTCAATTCCGGCGAACCCTTTGGCATAGTTTATTCCCTTTCTATTATTTATTCTGACATCGTGTCATTACATTTATTATACATATATTCTGACACCATGTCAATAGCTTTTTGAAATATTTTTCCGGAACAGGAAGTGCGAAAAAATAAATCTGCGAAATTCTTTGCAGAACTCCGCAGATTGTTTATTTATCCCAAAAGA
>DBXL01000231.1:0-8219 GCA_002309275.1 Ruminococcaceae bacterium UBA1213
GATTATAAAAAGGTAAGGTCTTATGGTTCTACCGATCCGGGTGTATGGAAATTTCTCGGCATAGCCGTAGGAGTTTTAATCGTGTTTATGGTCTTGACAAAGGCTTGCGGTGTATGGTGAGGGAAGATTTTGCCATGAAAAAGATAATATCAGTTATTATGATTGCCTTGTTTTCAGCGTCTCTGATGACGGCTTGTTCAAACGGTGAGTATGAAAATGCAATAGTTGAGATATCCAATCTTAATCAAATAAAGTCGGAACAGGAAATGCAAAATGCTTCTTTAAGTGAAGAAAATGAAAAACTCAATAATGAAATTTCCAATCTGAATAAGTCACAGACTTCTCTGCAATCGGAAGTATCAAGCCTTAAAAAAGACAAGACTTCTCTTACATCACAGGTTTCGGAATTGAAAAAGGAAAATTCTGACCTTAATCAAAAAATCAAAACAGCCCAGACTTCAAAACCTGCCGAAACAAGTACCCAAACATCACAAGTATCTGAGACTTCAAATTATGGTTCATCTGTTCAAAATATTTATATTGGCAACACTGTAAAAGGAAATGGATATGATCTTACTCTCAACAATGTAAGTCTGACATATAAAGCTGTGCCTGATAATCCACCTTCTTATTATACATATTATGAGGCAAAAGTTGGTAAGGTATATATAAAAGTTGATGCAACTATAAAGAATACCAGCAAGGTAGGAATTAGCTGTGATGAAATATACAGTGCCAAAGCAGACTATAACAATGGATTTACATACAGCGGTTTTTGTGTTGCAGATGATTATGACGGTGATTTCACCTATGCGAGTATAACCAGAATAGATCCGCTGGAAACATTGGGTGTGCATTGTCTTATAGATTGTCCGGAAGAAGTTAATACAAATACATCAGCCCCATTAAGTGTTACCATTACCTTAAATAATGATGAGAAATATGTCTATACCATAAGATAAACAGTTGAACTTTGTAAAGTTGTGTGTTACAATATATACAGTAAAAAACGAATGGAGTGCTGAAAATGGCAGAGCAGATAACAAATATGGAAAAATACGAAAACTACCGTGAACAGATGGGCAGGCTTAAAAAGGCGATTGAAGCAAAGTTTTTTCTTGAAGCTGTTTTTATCGAGTATGCCGTGATGGAGGACAGGCTCACTTCTATTCTTATCCATGCAGGTCATTGGACTGCACCGCCCGATAAACACATAAGTATCAACAAAAAGCTCGATTTTATCGACAAATTGAGAGAAAATAAAAGCAATCGTCTGATACATAAATATTTCCCGTCCGAACTGACCGAAAGCGTGCGTGAATGGAAAAATAAAAGAAATCCCTATATCCACGACCTTATGAATAATAAAATCACAACAGCGGATTTGGAAGAACTTGCCCTGCAAGGCTGGTCAATCGTGAAAAAACTGAACAGCTCCTCCACAAACTATAAAAGAGCTTTACAAAAGCAAAGTGAGAAAAATACCCCTTGAATAACACACAAGCACACTTCATTATAAACATGAGGTGTGCTTGTTCATTGGATATTATTTTTTTTGTCTGTCAAATTCGGGATTGAAGGCATAGAAATTTTTGCTGTCGAGTTTGTCTGTTACAATACGCAATGCCTCGCCGAAACGCTGATAATGGACAACTTCCCTTGCCCGTAAAAATCTTATGGGGTCTGTCACATCGGGGTCATCACAAAAACGCAGGATATTATCATAAGTGGTACGAGCTTTTTGTTCGGCAGCAAGGTTTTCGTGAATATCTGTTATAATGTCACCTTTTACCTGCATGGCAGCGGCATTAAATGGCATACCGCTGCTTGAAGCGGGATATATTCCTGTTGTATGGTCAACAAAGTAGGAATCAAAACCCGAATTTTTAATTTCCTCCATAGAAAGATTTTTAGTAAGCTGATATACAATCGTACCTATCATTTCCAGATGAGCCAATTCTTCTGTACCGATGTCTGTGAGTATCGCCTTTATTTCGGGATACGGTACAGAATACCTTTGGCTCAGGTATCTCAGAGAAGCACCAAGCTCGCCGTCAGGACCTCCGTATTGTGAAATGATAATTTTGGCAAGCTGGGGATTCGTCTGCTTAATTTTAATGGGATATTGCAGTTTTTTTTCATAAACCCACATATTCTCGCCTCCTTAATTCCACGGCCACGGATCTGCTATCCATGCCCAGCGGTTGCCTGTTTCATTGGCGGGGGTGAGAGGTCCGAATTTCTCTTCATACTCCTCTCGAAGCTGACAGCTTTTATTTTCATAATCCGCAAGGGCTTGGGAAGCATTCACGTCATCGGGGTGGGTATCCAGATAGATATGCAGTTCCGTTACGGCAAAATCATAAGATGAAAGCCGTCTTAGAAGTCGCTCACGTTCATTCATCTGCTTTACCTCCATAACCTTTGTATGCCTTGAAAGGCTTGTTCAGTTCGGGAAACATTGTTCCCTGCTGAATGGCGTGTTCAGGGGAATAAAGCTTTCCTGCATTCTGATACGGCACATATGCCATTGCAACGGTTGTATCCTTTGGAAAAGGTCTTATAAAAAAATCCAAGTTTTGCAGTTCTCTTATCACGTCCATGAAAAAAACTCCTTTCTGATTTCCTTACATTATATAGTATGCGGAGTTTTCGGGAATGTCACAAAAACACTTGCATAAACGCTGAATTGTGTTATAATGGTTCTATCACAATGTAAAGGAATTGAGTTATGCGACAGATTGAGATAAGTAAAAATGACAGCGGACAGCGGTTGGATAAATTTCTGACAAAGAGATTCAAAAATATGCCACAGTCGCTGATGTATAAATATATCCGCACAAAGTACATCAAGCTCAACGGCAAAAAATGCGAGATTTCAAGCCGTCTGAATGAGGGCGATATTCTGACTTTATATATTAAAGACGAGTTTTTTGAGGAACAGCCTGATGAATATGATTTTCTGAAAGCCCCCGTGAAGCTGGATATTATCTATGAAGATGAAAATATCATGCTTTTAAATAAAAAGCCCGGTTTGATAGTACACCCTGATGAAACTTATCACTTTGACAGTTTAATTGCAAGGGTACAGCACTATTTATATGAAAAAGGGGAGTATGAGCCGAAAAAGGAAAATTCCTTTGCCCCTGCCCTCGTCAACAGGATTGACAGAAATACAGGGGGGATTGTGATAGCGTCAAAGAATGCGGAAACTTTGCGTATCATGAATCAGAAAGTGAAAGACCGTGAAATCAGCAAATATTATTTATGTATCGCACTGGGGATATTTGAGAAAAAAAGCGATTTATTAACAGGCTATCTTGAAAAGAACGAAAAGCAGAACAAAGTATATATCTCAAAGAAGCCTACGGAAAATTCCAAGACGATAAAGACAAAATACAAAGTTCTTGCAGAGAAGAATAATTTAAGTCTGCTGGAAGTGGATTTATTGACAGGTCGCACGCATCAGATAAGGGCACATTTAGCGTCAATCGGACACCCCCTTTTAGGTGACGGCAAGTATGGCAAAAATGAAATCAACAGGAAAATGGGCTATAAATGGCAGGCACTGTATTCCTACAAATTATCATTCCATTTCACGACGGATGGCGGTATATTGGAATATCTCAACGGAAAGACATTCACCGCTCCTGAAATATGGTTTACAGACTATTTTGAAAAAAGCGATTATTTGAAATGAGGAGATTTTTAAATGTGCTTTATATGTGAAAGAATTGATATGATAAAAAACAATACCAATCCTTATTTTGTCAAGGAACTTGATACAGGTTATGTTGTAATCGGTGACAATCAGCATTTCAAAGGATATACGCTTTTTCTGTGCAAACAGCATGAAACAGAACTTTTTTATCTTGAGAAAAATTTCAGAACAAAATTTCTTGAAGAAATGAGCATTACTGCACAGGCTGTTGCAAATGCCTTTCACGCTGAAAAAATGAATTATGAATGTTTGGGAAACGGTGAAACTCATCTGCATTGGCATTTGTTTCCACGTGTCAGCGGAGATATTGAAACCTACGGCAATCACGGAAAAGGTCCTGTATGGTGGTATCCTATGGAAAAAATGTACAGTGATGAAAACCGTCCGTCCGATACGGAATTACAGAACATGAAATCCGAACTTTTATATGAATTGGAGAAGCTTTTATAAAACACAAAAACTCCGCTGGTTTTTACGTCAGCGGAGAATTTTTATTATAAATAATGTACTTTTTCATAAATCAGAATTCTGTTTTTATACTTCTGAGGAAAAGGTCTGACAAGCCATTTTTAGCGGTAGTCTTGCCGGTTATCACATTATAGACGGTCTGGCAAATCGGCAAATCTACATTATATTTTTGACCGAGATAGACAAGGGCTTTTGTAGTGTCAACGCCCTCTGCAAGCTTATCAAATTTTTCGCCGTTCACGAGCATTTCACCGAAACGTCTGTTATGGCTGTATTTTGAAAAGAGGGTTGCCTCATAGTCGCCCAAGTGACACAAGCCGTATGCGGAAAGCTCATTTCCGCTCATTGCTTTTATCAAACGTGAAATCTCCCTTGTGCCCCTTGACATTAAAGCACCCTTTAAAGAGGATAAATTCAGTCCGTCAAGCATACCTGCGGCAATGCCGATGGTATTTTTGGCGGCTGCACCGATTTCCGTGCCTATGAGGTCATTGCCGACATAAAATCTGATAAGCTCACTTGAAAATTCATTGATAAGTTCATGTTTGAGGTCGTCATGGCGGGAGTCGATTACCATACAATTCGGAATGCCTCTGCTGAAGTCCTGCGGGTGTCCCGGACCTACCCATACAGCGACTTTTGTTTCTTCGGGAATGAATTCTTCCACGATTTCTGTAAGACGCTTGCCTGTTGAAACTTCAATGCCTTTCATGCATAAAACGATTTTTTTGCCTTTAATATCAAGGGCGGCAACTCTGGGAATAAAGGAGCGTACCGCCTGAGAGCTGATTGAAATAATCATCACATCTGCACTTGCAACGGCACTTTCAAGATTATCCGTCACTTTAATGCTCTCTCTGAAAGTAAGCATATTATTTTTTCTTGTATCCCTGATTTCAATGAATTGTGGAGCGTCGGAAAGTCCCCAAATGGTGACATTGTGACCGATTTTATCAAGATACCATGCAATAAAAGAGCCCCATCTGCCGCAGCCTAAAAGAGTTATGTTCATAAAAAAAATCCCCCGTTCTCTGAATATGAAAATATTATAGCATATATTTTTATAAAAATCCATAAAATATTGGAAAAAGATTTGTATTTTGAGTAGAGATTGTGCTATAATATAGAAAATGTTTTTTATGAAGCAGGGGTATGAAAAAATGAATATTATAATTGTAGGCTGCGGAAAGATAGGTTCTACGATATTGGAAAGCCTTGTAGAAGAAGGTCACGATGTAGTCGGCATTGATACAGATGAAAAGGTCATCAATGAAATGACAAATATGTATGATGTCATGGGGGTATGCGGAAGCGGAACGGATTGTGAAATGCTGACAGAGGCGGGAGTGGAGAATGCAGAAATTTTCATAGCCGCCACGTCGTCTGACGAGCTGAATATGATAAGCTGTTTTATTGCCAGGAAGATGGGGGCAAAACATACGATTGCAAGAATAAGAAATCCCGAATACAATCAGAAAAATCTGGGATTTCTGAAACAGCAGTTAGACTTGTCAATGGCAATCAATCCCGAAATGCTTGCGGCGGTGGAGATGTTCAATATACTGAAACTGCCGTCAGCGGTGAAGATACAGACTTTTTCACAGCGTAATTTTGAGATAATAGAAATGATTTTAAAAGAGGGTTCGGCATTGGCAGGCATGAAGCTGATGGATTTAAGGAACAAATTCAAAGCGAAATTTCTTGTATGCGTGGTGCAGAGGGGAGAGGAAGTCTATATTCCTTCAGGAAATTTTCAGCTGATGGCAGGCGATAAAATCGGTTTGACAGCGTCACCTTCGGAAATACAGAAATTAATGCGTTCCCTTGGGGTGGATAAGAAGAAAGCAAAAGATATAATGATACTTGGAGGAAGTAAGATTGCCTATTATCTTGCGAGAATGCTGACAGCTTCGGGCAATGGAGTGAAAATTGTTGAGCAGGACCATGCAAAATGCGAGGAGCTTTCGGAAAGTCTTGACAAAGCGGTTATCATTGAGGGCGACGGGGCACAGCAGGAACTGCTTTTAGAGGAGGGCTTGAAAACGCTGGATGCATTTGTTGCCCTGACGGGTATAGACGAGGAAAATATATTAATATCCATATTTGCATCAACACAGAAAGTGCCTACCGTCATTTCAAAGATAAACAGAAATGAACTGGCAAGCATGGCGGCAAGACTTGGACTGGACTGCATTATCTCTCCAAAGAAAATTGTATCCGACGTGATAGTGAGATATGCAAGGGCATTGGAGAATTCAAGGGGAAGCAATGTAGAAACGCTGTATAATATCATGGACGATAAAGCAGAGGTGCTTGAATTCAATGTAAGGTCAGATTTCAAGCAGGTGAACATTCCTTTAAGGGACCTCACTCTGAAAAAAAATATACTGATAGCAGGCATAATCCGAGACAGAAAGCCTATCATACCGTCAGGTGATGATTTTATCATGAAAAATGATAAAGTGATAGTGGTAGTAGGCTCTGAACAGAGATTAAATGACCTGTCGGACATAGTCAAGTGAGGTTTGAGAAATGAACAGACGAATGATTTTTTACACGATAGGACAAATTATTGTACTTGAAGGAATACTTTTCACTTTACCGCTGATAGTATCGCTTATTTACTGGGAGGAAACAAGTATTTTATGCTTTTCGGTAATGACGCTTACGGCACTTGCCATAGGATTTTTAATGACGCTCATATCCAAGCCGAGCAATAAAATTATTTATGCAAAAGAGGGTTTTATCATTGTCACATTTGCATGGATCATGCTTTCGGCAGTGGGGTGTGTACCGTTTGTGATAAGCGGAGAGATACCCAATGTATTTGATGCATTTTTTGAAACGGTCAGCGGATTCACAACGACAGGTGCGTCTATTTTAACAGACGTGGAAAGCATGAGTAAAGGAATGCTTTTCTGGAGAAGCTTCACACACTGGTTAGGCGGTATGGGAGTGCTTGTGCTTATCATGGCGATTGTTCCGAAAAATTCAGGTACGGACTCAGGGCGTGCCATGCATATTCTGCGTGCAGAGATGCCGGGACCTATTGTAGGCAAGCTTGTGCCGAAAGCAAAGGATACCGCCAAAATTCTGTATGTTATCTATTTTGCATTGACGGCACTGGAATTTTTCTTTCTGGTGATAGGGGATATGCCTCTTTATGACAGCATCGTTCATGCCATTGGTACGGCAGGTACAGGCGGTTTTGGTATCAAAGCCGATTCCCTTTCAGGATACAGTCCCTATTCACAGTGGGTGATAACCATATTTATGCTTCTTTTCGGAATCAACTTCAATCTGTACTATTTCATTTTATTAAAAAGATTCAAAGCGGTGTTCACCAACAGGGAATTATGGTGTTATTTTGGAATGGTAGCGGTTTCGGTTGTCGTCATCACATGGAACATATTCCCGATATATGAAAATTTTTCCGACTCTCTCCGACATTCTTCCTTTCAGGTGGCAGGGGTTATATCCTCGACAGGATTTTCAAGCGTAGATTTCAATCAATGGCCACAGCTTTCCAAAAACATTCTGTTTTTACTGATGTTTGTAGGAGGCTGTGCAGGCTCGACAGCAGGCGGTCTGAAAGTATCGAGAGCGATTATGCTTTTCAAGCTCATCAAAAAAGACATACACAGACTTCTGCATCCCCGTTCCGTCACGTCTGTAAAAATGGAGGGCAAAGCGGTTGACAGCAATACTCTTAACGGTGTAGGTACATATTTTGCAGTGTATATGGTGCTGATTTTAGGCACGTTTTTACTTATCTCATTTGAACCGCTCAGTTTTGAAACAAATCTGAGTGCAGCGGTGTCGTGCGTGAACAATATAGGACCGGGACTTGACCAAGCCGGACCAATGGAGGGCTATGCCATGTATTCCAATTTTTCTAAAGTAGTTCTCTCCATAGCCATGCTTTTGGGCAGGCTTGAAATTTATCCGATACTTCTCGCCCTCTACCCGCAGACATGGACAAAGAAATAGAGTGGAGTTTGGAGAGTGGAGAGTGGAGTTTGGAGAGTGG
>DBXL01000231.1:8323-10302 GCA_002309275.1 Ruminococcaceae bacterium UBA1213
AGTGAAGAGTGAAGAGTGGAGTTATATTTTCATTATTCTCCAAATCGACCGTTTCGTTTTTTTGCAGATTAGTGTCAGGGAAAAAGTTTGAGTTTTCACCTGCTCCACTCTCCACTCCCAACTCTCCACTCTCAAAGAAAGGGAGTGTGTTTATGAGTAAATTGACAGATATATCCTATGTAAAAGGTATTCTTGCAAAGCATGGTTTTACATTTTCAAAGGCTCTCGGACAGAATTTTTTAATCAATCCGTCAGTGTGTCCGAAAATGGCAGAAATGTGCGGCTGTAATGAAAATGTCGGAGTGATAGAAATAGGACCGGGTGCGGGTGTGCTTACAAGCGAACTTGCAAAAACGGCTTATAAAGTAATCGCCGTTGAGCTGGATAAAAGGCTTTTGCCTGTACTTGCCGAAACGCTTTCGGAACATGACAATGTAAAAGTCATCAATGGAGATGTAATGAAGTTGAACCTGAAAGAGCTGATACAGGAAGAATTCAACGGGGGAGAAGTCGTAATATGTGCAAATTTGCCGTATTATATAACATCTCCCGTGATAATGCGTATATTGGAGGAAAGACTGCCGATAAATTCCCTTACAGTCATGGTGCAGAAAGAGGCGGCTGAGCGAATATGTGCCACTCCCGGTACAAGGCAATCCGGTGCAATCAGTGCGGCAGTGCACTATTATTCAGAGCCGGAAATGCTTTTTAAAGTATCGGCAGGAAGTTTTCTGCCGGCACCGAAGGTGGACTCCGAAGTGATAAAGCTGAATATATTAAAAAATCCGCCTATTCGGGTGACAGACGAAAAAAAGTTTTTCAGAGTGGTGAAAGCGGCGTTCATGCAGAGAAGAAAAACGGCTGCCAATTCATTAAGTGCCGGTCTTGGAATGCCGAAAGCGGAAATAAATGCCCTGCTTGAAAAGTCAGGGATAAAGCCCTCCGCCCGTGCAGAAGAACTTACTATGCAGGACTTTGCCGAAATCGCCGATTCAATCAGCAATTAGCAGTGATTTCACTAAAAAAGCAGCACGTTTTTTAACCTAAATGGGCAAGAAGTCCCCCGCCTCTAAGGCGGAGTGATGAATTGCCCGTCAGCCGCAAGGCNNTTTTCATTGACTTACGGCTCTGTTTATGCTATGTTTGAGATAAAGAGGTGAGAACAAGATGAACAAAGCCTACAAGTTCAGGATATACCCTGATGAAGAACAAAAAATACTGATATCAAAGACGTTCGGTTGTGTCAGATTCATCTACAATAAGATGTTGGGTGACAAGATAGAATACTATCATCAGACACAGAAAAAGCTGAATAATACTCCTGCACAATATAAAACTGAATATGAGTGGCTGAAAGAAGTAGATAGTCTTGCCCTTGCCAATGCACAAATGAATTTGCAGGATGCGTATAATAACTTTTTCAGAGATAAGAAAGTGGGCTTTCCAAAGTTCAAATCAAAAAAAGGCAGTAAAAGAAGTTATACGACAAATTGTGTAAATGGAAATATCATTGTTCGGAATGGTATGATAAGACTTCCGAAATTAGGTTTTGTAAAAATGAAACAACATAGAAACATACCAAATGATTACAAACTGAAAGCTGTAACTGTAAGTCAGAACGCAAGTGGTAAATATTTTGCAAGTATTCTTGTTGAGTATGAAGAAGAAATCACAGAGAAAAAACTTGAAAGTTTTATCGGACTGGATTTTTCTATGCACGAATTATATGTTGACAGCAACGGTAATTGTCCACAGTTTCCGAGATATTACAGACTGTCCGAAAAGAAACTGCAAAGAGAACAAAGAAAACTGTCTAAAATGGTGAAAGGTTCAAGAAACAGAGAAAAACAGCGTATCAGAGTTGCTAAACTGCATGAAAAGGTAGCCAATCAAAGAAAGGATTTTCTGCACAAACAGTCAAGGCAGATAGCCAATGCCTATGATGGTGTGTGCATTGAAAATCTGAATATGCAGGCAAT
>DBXL01000231.1:10440-10589 GCA_002309275.1 Ruminococcaceae bacterium UBA1213
ATTTGTCTGTCAGAGAATGGATTTGCCCGTGTTGTCAAACACACCATAACAGAGATGTAAACGCTGCTGTAAACATACAAAACGAGGGTATGCGAATAGCATTAGCATAAAAATCAAAACAAGAACCGTGGGACACACGGGGTTAGCTC
>DBXL01000087.1:0-980 GCA_002309275.1 Ruminococcaceae bacterium UBA1213
TTAGAAAGTATCATCATGAATTTTATTGAAACACATTATCGGTCTAATGACGAAATCAGACAGGAAAAGCTGATAAAATCTACAGTTTGGCAAATAAAAGACGATTATCAGGCAATAGCTTTTGCGGATTTGGAGATAACTTTTACATATCCCGACAGAACGAAAGACAGAAATTCCGTCATCTTGCAGTTTGAATTTCAGTATGATAAATTCTTTGAAATCTGGAAAATATCCGATATAAAGTCATCAAACGTGAAATGGAAGTGATAACTTGTCGAAAATCAAAAGTACAATTTATTGGATAATCCTTGTCATTATCGTTTTGGGATATACTTTCTTCTTTACATCAACATTCCTTTTTCATGAAGAAAAATCCCTGCTGTACACGGAAATGCAGACAGAACAGTCGTTATCGAATGAAGTCAGCCTTACTTTACAGAAATGGATATATTCCCCGAATGAATGTGCAATGATGGTGATGTTCAGTGCAAAAAATGACAGCCTGCAAAATCTTGATTTGAATTGGTCAACGGCTGAACGTCATAATAACACCTTGCTGAACCTTGAAACGGAGATTATCTATCCATTTGAAAACATTATTGTGGTGAATATAGCCGGTGTTCCGGAAAATTTTGAAGAGATTTCACTGTCATTACAGCTTGACAGTGAAGACGTTGCAAACCCTGTTGTGCAGTTCTACACGAATAAAAGTCTTGTTGAAATCGTTGAAAAAATCGGTACTTACACGGATATTGACTATCGCATTGAGTATTTGAATATTCAAAAATCCGATAAAGAAAAGGCTGTAAAGGAACTTTCAGACGAAAATCAAACGCTGCTTGCTGATAATGTCGTTTACAAAAAAGCTATGGGAAGCATGATTGAAAATCAGAAGTTTGAAACGATTGCCGAAATTGAGGAAACGAACAGCAAAATAAAGGCTTATCAACAGCAAATCGACAGCAATGAAAATATTATCA
>DBXL01000087.1:1001-1123 GCA_002309275.1 Ruminococcaceae bacterium UBA1213
GGATAAAAAGTGATATTGTTTGTAGGTGAAAATGATAAAGGCTATTTTGTGCCTGAAATTGCCGAAAAATATGATGAAAAGTGCAGTTTTTCGGGATTTGTCAGTGACCTTGAAAGCCTTTC
>DBXL01000087.1:1150-1272 GCA_002309275.1 Ruminococcaceae bacterium UBA1213
AGCCTTTCCAAAAAGATTTTGCAAGGTTCGTATTCAACGGTTATTTTGCATTTGCCTTCACTTGTCATCATGGATTATCAGAATATCGGGAATTTTTGTAAGAATATCAGCATTGCAAACGG
>DBXL01000087.1:1292-1606 GCA_002309275.1 Ruminococcaceae bacterium UBA1213
CTTGTTGTGATGGCTGAGGGCTATAACATCAACTCAAAGATAATTCAGGCAGCTATCGGTGCAGGCGTGAGGTTTTTCATGCTCGGTGTCAATGCTGCAACGCTGAAAAAGGAACTTTCGGACGCACTTGACGATAAAACGAATATTGAGGAAATTTTCGAGCAGTTGCCTACCGAAAATCAGCGTGACAAGAAAAAAGATGAAATCGAAAGCAGTTTTACAAGCTCTAAAACTGTGGCGGTGATTGGTTCTATGCACCGTATCGGAACGACCACACAAGCCCTGCAAATCGTCAAACACCTGATTTTAAGCGG
>DBXL01000087.1:1742-1963 GCA_002309275.1 Ruminococcaceae bacterium UBA1213
TCAAAGAACTATAACTATTATGTTTATGATTTTGGCAACATTCAGGATATGGGATTTACGCTCGTTCAGTATCTTGAAAAGGATATAAAAATAGTTGTCTGCGGCTCAAAGTCAAACGAGCTTCCACATATGCAGAATGTTTTGAAAATAATTTCAAGTTCGGA
The DNA here is from genome assembly GCA_002309275.1 of Ruminococcaceae bacterium UBA1213. GTDB lineage: Bacteria > Bacillota > Clostridia > Oscillospirales > Acutalibacteraceae > UBA1213. Next base: position 1,907 of record DBXL01000087.1, read on the forward strand.
ATATATTTTTTCGTTCACATCTGAAAACGACCAAAAAGAAATTTTAGGATGGATGGA
>DBXL01000087.1:2099-2405 GCA_002309275.1 Ruminococcaceae bacterium UBA1213
AAATAAATTTAAAAAGGGCTTTGTAAGGGAGTTCAACGAAAGCAGGCGGCAGGAACTTGAAGAAATAAAAATACGTCAAAAGCACAACATTTCCGATGAAAAAGTGGTTGTGATAGAAAAGTCAGACACTGTTAAATTCCTGTTTAAAGTGCTTTTAAACGGCATAAAAACAGCCGCATGGTTTATTCTGATAATCCTTGCAGCCGTTGGAATGATGTGCCTGATATATCCCGAAACGAGAACGGAATTTTTCGGGGTACTATATGAAATTTTCATAGGGACGAAAAATTTAATACTGGGGTGATT
>DBXL01000087.1:2428-2631 GCA_002309275.1 Ruminococcaceae bacterium UBA1213
CAAAAGGCAAAAAATACGGATATGATTGTCTTTTTGGGAAATTACATGGGTTTTGAGTTTAAAAAAGTCGGAAAATATTATCAGTGCCGACAACACGACAGCTTGATGATTTACCCCGACAGGCAGGGCTTTTCATGGAACAGCCGTAATATTTCGGGCAGTGATGCCATTGATTTTCTGCGAAATGTCGAGGGTAAAAGTTT
>DBXL01000173.1 GCA_002309275.1 Ruminococcaceae bacterium UBA1213
CTGCTTTTGATACTTGGAACAGGCATAATATTTGTTGTGGATAAAGTAAAGGACAGTCAGGCTTGGGATAAACTCATAATGGGCAGATATGTCAATACGGTTTCTGTCAACGGTCATAAAATGAATGTCTGTATCAGGGGCAATAAAGAGGCGGAATATACGATTGTTTCGCTTCAGGGACTCAATAATATGGCAAATGTCGTGGAGATGGAAACCGCAACAGAGCCACTCTTTGACAAATACCAATTTGCATTCGTTGACCGTGCAGGTTATGGACTAAGTGAAGATACCCATGAAGAACAGACTGTTGAACAGGTCGTTTCAGACTACCGCACAGCCCTTGCAAATGCAGGTCTGAAAGCCCCCTATGTTTTAATGGCACATTCATTCGGCGGTGTGTATGCGTCTTACTGGGAAATGACTTATCCCGATGAGATAAAAGCTGTCATTTATCTTGACCCCACTCAGATAGGCTCTCTTGAGGATATAAGCGAGATGACGGAATCCCGTCATGCAGGTTTTATGATGTATGCGAGCGTTGTCGGCTCAAAGCTCGGTATTGACAGAATTATTTTCAATTCCAAGGAATACACAGTAAACCTGCAGACAGACAAGCAAAAGGAATATGCACAGGCGATATGGGGATTATGTCCGATGTCATGGACAGTCTGCTCGGAAGAAAACAATTATGCCTACAATGTCCGCACAACTGCCGAACTTATTTCTCCGAATGACATTCCCAAACTCTATATAGATGCATTTGCCTACACCATAGAAGATATAAAAGAAAAAATGGCTTACGAAAAGAAAATCATGCAGGAAGCAGGCGTTTATTCAGATGATATGAGTATCCCTGAAAGTGCCATTGATGAAATGTTTGTGGCAAGTCAGAAAAGCTTTTACGAAAGAAATATAAAAACTTACATAGATAAACTTGGAAATGTCACTTATGTGAATATACCCGGAAATCACTCCATATTCAAGCACAAGCCCCAAGAAGTTTCAAAAGCCATAGGCGATTTTCTCGACAAAGTAAAATGACATCAAAAAAAGCGGTACACCAATCCATGTGTACCGCCTTTATTATTTTATCACTTGACATTCCGAAACAGGCTCTGTCAGCCATACATTTTCAAAATGTCTTTCAAGCTCGTTCATGCAGTCATCTGCATCTGATTTTTCTTCAAATATGCCGAATATCGCCGAACCGCTGCCCGTCATCAATGCACCCTCTGCTCCGTACTCTTTCATACAGGATTTTATCCTATCTATTTCAGGCACTTCCACGACTTCTTCAAATTTATTGTAAAGTGCCTTTCCGACAGCCTGTATATCGCCCCTGCATATTGCGTCTGCCATAGGCTCCGCACTTCTGCACTGTTCATATCCCATGCTGTCCGATTTTGCATAAGCCTCTTTCGTGGAGATTTTTATATCAGGCTTTACAACGACTATATAACACTCGGGCATTTCCGGCAATGGTGTAAGAATTGTTCCTATTCCGCTGGCGGTCATTGTTCCGCCATATATGCAGAACGGCACATCTGCACCGATATTTTCGGCTATTTCTGCAAGCTCGTCTTGTGAAAAGCCTGTATCAAGCATTTCATTCAGGGCTACCAGAACGGCTGCCGCATCTGTACTGCCTCCTGCCATGCCTGCCTGTGAGGGTATTCTTTTCTTTATCTTCACCCACACATTTTTAGGCTTTATCTCTGCATATTCAAAAAACTCCCTGACAGCCTTATAAGCTGTATTTGTTTCATTGCAGGGGATACTTTCATCTGTGCATGAAATATTGATTTCACCGTCACCTTTTTCGACAGTTACGGTTACTTCATCATAAAGAGATACTGACTGCATTATCATACTGACAATATGATAGCCGTCACCTCTCCTTCCTGTTATGTCCAGAAAAAGATTTATTTTTGCAGCTGCTCGGACTGTTGTTCGCATAGCCATTACCTTTCGTTAAGAAATCTCTCTATTCTTTCAAGAGCCTCCTGAATATGTTTGAGCGAGTATGAATACGACACTCTTGCAAATCCCTCTCCGCATTTTCCGAATGCATTTCCGGGAACGATTGCAACTCTCTGGGCATAAATGAGCTTTTCACAGAATTCCTCTGAACTCATGCCTGAAACCTGTATGCTCGGGAACACATAGAAAGCTCCCTCCGGTTCAAAGCACGTCAAGCCCATTCTGCAAAGTTCATCTACAATGAGCCTTCTTCTCATATCATATTCTTCACGCATACGTTCAATATCACTGTCACCATGCTTTAAAGCCTCTATTGCGGCATTTTGTGCCGTTGTGGGTGCAGACATGATGGCATACTGGTGCAGTTTCAGCATTTGTGTTATAATCGGCTCCGGACCGAGTGCATAGCCCAATCTCCAGCCCGTCATAGCATATGCCTTTGAAAAACCGCTTATGACAACTGTTCTTTCTTTCATGCCGGGTATATCCGCAAATGAAACGTGTCTTTCCTTGCCGTATGTAAGCTCCCCGTATATCTCATCGGACATTACAACAAGATTATGCTTTTCAACCACTTTGGCAATTTCCTCAAGATGCTCCCTACGCATAACCGCACCTGTGGGATTATTCGGGAAAGGCAATATCAAAAGCTTTGATTTAGGCGTAATTTTTTCTTCAAGCTCCTGTGCCGTCAGTCTGAAGCCGTTTTCGGACTTGGTATTGATGACAACCGGCTTACCGTCTGCCATTATCGTCATAGGCTCATAACAGACAAATGCAGGCTGTGGTATTAAAACCTCGTCACCTTCCTGTATCAACGCCCTTATGCAGAGGTCTATCGCCTCAGAACCGCCCACTGTTACCACAATCTCTTCTTCAGGATCATACTCTACATTGAAACGTCTTGCATAATACTTTGAAATCTGCTTTCTAAGCTCCAGAAATCCCCTGTTGGGAGAATACCATGTATGACCTTTTCGGAGAGATTCGATACCCTCCTGCCTTACATGCCATGGAGTGGTAAAGTCAGGCTCACCTATACTCAAAGAAATGACATTATCCATTTCATTGGCAATATCAAAAAATTTTCTTATCCCGGAGGGCTTGAGCTGCTGAACTTTATCATTGAGCATTCTTGAATAATCTATCACAATACCATACTCCTTTGTTCGTCCTCCTCATCACCATAGAAAGCAATACCGTCACCCTTGTACTGCATAAGCACAAAATTGGTTGCCGTACTCATAACATTCTCTATGGTAGAAAGACGCTTTGAAACAAATTCTGCAATTTCCTGAATATTCTTTCCTCTTACTATCGTGATGAGGTCATATCTTGATGACGCTGCAAGGTAAACACTATCAACATTGTCATAGGACATAATCATTTTGGCTATCTCATCAAAACCCGTTTCCGCTTTGGGAGTAACTTTCATTTCTATGATAGCTGTTACACCTGTATCAAGAACTTTATCCCAATCCACAACAGCCTTGCTTCCTCTTACAATTCCTCTGTCTTTCAGGTCCTGAAGCTGTCTTTTTACCTCTTTTTCCGATTCATTGAGCATTGTCGCCAACTGTGCTGTTGTAAAGTCATTGTTCTTGCTGATGATTTCCAAAAGTTTGTTCATAAAAGATACCTCTTTTCTTTATTTTAAGTAATTATTATTATACAGCAATATAGATAAAATGTCAAAGACTATTTAATGCAATAAATCTTCTCATATCTGCAAGTCTGTTCTTTGCGTCCGTCACTCCCAGCTGATAAACCTCCTCCAGCTTATCGGGTTTTGTACAGTATCTGCCTATTGTAACGGGCTGTGACGGCTCTATGACCAATGCATTTCCCTTTTCCTGCTCGGCATAGCAAAGCTCTTTTTCACTGTTATATACATTTGCCCTGTTCAGCATTGCCTTTACAAGTTCGGGATATTCCCTGTACTTCATCTTCAAAGCTATTTTCGGCACGTCACTCTTTTTTTTGCGGTATTCATTTTCCCTTGTAAGCACGACTATATTTTTTGTAAATCCGTCATTCATTGCATAATCTATCGGAATGGGGGCGACAACTCCCCCGTCAAGCAGATATTTTCCTTTGAAATCCACTATATTAGTGACCATCGGCAGAGATGATGAAGCAATCAGCGGTCTGAAATCCTCTTCCATATCCTTTTTATCAAAAAATACAGCTTTGCCTGTTTCGCAGTCCGTGGCACCTGCCAGTATATTCATACTGCTTTTGAAAAACTCCCCGTAATCAAACGGCAGGAGCTTGTCTGCCAGCTCACCGAATATAAAATCAAATCCAAATATACTTCCTGTTTTCACAAGGGCTGAAAAACTCATATAACGCTTGTCACAGGCATATTTAGTAAAAATCTCATAATTTCTTTTATTCTGCTTTGATATATAGGAAAGGGCATTGCACGCTCCGGCAGATACGCCGTAAATTGTCTGACAGAAAATATTATTTTCTGCCAATACATCAAGCACTCCTGCCGTATAAGCCCCTCTTGTGCCTCCGCCCTCAAGTATTAGACTAATTGACATAATTTTTTCAGCTCCGATACTTTTTTCATACCCCTATATCATACACTTTCTCTGTAAACAAATCATTAACAAATTTTTCTGAAATTTTTAATTTTTGAATGTGTTCACTAATTATGCATTATGAATTGAGAGAAGTTCTCTGATTCGGTCGGTTTTTCCCGAAAGGTATAAATAGCCGAAAAGGGCTTCCAGTCCCGTTGCATAGTGATATTCCTGTGTACGCTTGTGGGCATGGGCGGTATGGGCATTTCTGCCACGTCTGAATATATCCGTTTCTTCTTCCGTCAGAAACGGCTCTATTTTTTTAAACAGCTCCGCCTGTGCCTCACATCTGACACGCTCTACTTTCAGTTGATTCAGTTCTTTGACAGGGCGATTTGCCCTGCAGACAATTTCCTCTCTCACAAATAAATCATATACCCCGTCGCCTATAAATGCCAAAGTCAGCGGACTCAGCTGTTTTGGCTCACATTCATACTCCGTCAGTCGCATATATCTTACTCCACAAACTCAAATTCAACGTCATACATACTTACTGTATCGCCCTCATTGATTCCCGCCTCTTTGAGTGCATCTATAACTCCCGCATTGATGAGGACTCTCTGGAAATACTGCAAAGATTCCGAGTCATCAAAATTGATTCCCCTGAGAACTCTCAAAAGCCATTCTGCCTCGACAAAGTATATATCATCATTTTTGGTTATCTTCACAGACTGCTTTTCAATCTCGTCTTCCGGTATGACAGGCGGCTGTTCCGGCTCATATCTGACTACGGGAGGCAGTTTGGAAAGCTGTTCCTGTATCTCTTTCAAAAGAGGCTCTGTTTCATAGTTGATTGCCGCCATGATGGGAAAGAATTTATATCCCTTTTCTTCAACGTACTTTTTGAAATCCTCAACAACTTCATCTTCTGTCAGGTCGCATTTGTTGCCTGCAACTATCATCGGTCTTTGGGCAAGTTCGGGATTGAATTTTTCAAGCTCCCTGTTGATTGTTTCAAAGTCCTGTTTCGGATCACGTCCCTCACTGCCGGACACGTCAACCATGTGGACAAGGAGCCTGCACCTCTCAACGTGACGCAAAAATTGATGTCCCAGTCCCAGTCCCTCATGTGCTCCCTCGATAAGTCCGGGAATATCTGCCATGACAAATGAGCTTTCACCCATTCTCACAACGCCTAAAACAGGGGTTATTGTTGTAAAGTGATAGTTGGCAATAATGGGCTTTGCCTCGCTGACAACAGAAATAAAAGTTGATTTTCCCACATTGGGAAAGCCTACGATTCCGACATCTGCCAAAAGTTTCAATTCAAGCTGTACTTCAAAGCTTTCACCGGGCATACCTGCTTTTGCAAAACGGGGAGTCTGTCTTGTAGGGGTGGCGAAGTGGGTATTTCCCCAGCCGCCTTTGCCACCTTTGGCAACGGTCACAGGCTCTCTGTCAGATATATCTGCCAGTATTCTGCCTGTCTGATACTCCTTTACAACTGTTCCAAGCGGTACTTTTATGATTAAATCGGGAGCTTTTTTGCCGTTGCACCTGCCGCCCCTGCCATTTTCGCCTTTTTGTGCAGTGTATTTTCTTTTATACCTGAAATCCGCAAGTGTGGACAAATTGGTATCTGCCACAAATACTATATTTCCGCCACGTCCGCCGTCTCCGCCATCGGGACCGCCTGACGCAACATATTTTTCTCTGTGGAAAGCAACCGCACCATCTCCGCCGTCACCTGCTTTTATAAATATCTTCGCTATATCTACAAACATATGCAATTCCTGCTACTCAAAATATGGACAAA
>DBXL01000226.1:0-2906 GCA_002309275.1 Ruminococcaceae bacterium UBA1213
TTCTGCGAAGCACACCCCGAACATCACAGAGGCAACAGCTTTGTTTCAACAGAACAGCAGAATTATGATGTAAGCAACCTGGCAGAACTTGATTATCACGTTCCCGAAGAACTCAAAAGCCCGTTTGAGTTTGCATTGTTCAATACCCGTGTGGGTGCTCAGAAAATGGACATCAAAATGCAGTGGACGGACGGTCACAACCAGCAGGGACAGCGTCCTGACGCTTTGAAGTGCATGGTTACGGCAAGTTATCCCGTATTTGCAGACTATACCGACCAACAGCTTATTGACATGGGGATAGAAAGAGTGCAGGCAGTCGATAAAGAGGACTATGAAATATGGGATAATAACGGAATAACGTATTATTCCAAAAACGGAAAGTATTATGACAGCAACAAGAATGTAATAGGCAGCTTGCCTGACGGTACAAAAAAAGTTTGGGATAATACCAAAGCGACTATCATGCTCACACCGGAACAGAGTGATACAAATAATACTGCAAGTGAGTGGATATATGAAGGCAAAAACAGCTATATGCCGAAATATACATTTGCCAATCCGTCTGACAGAGCCGGAAACCCTGCCGAAAGTGCGGAAACCTACGGTTCAAAGACTGACGGTACGGCTATTTCGTATTCTGTACGTCCGATAGGCTACTATGAAAAAGTAGATGATAAATATATCCCGTGGAGCAGCAGCGTCATAGAATATTCGGGACCGTCACTTGAGGAAGATTATCCGAAAGTTAATCTCGGTCAGCATCACACAGGAGATGTTTACCACTATGTATATCTTGGTGCGGCAAGCGGTTCAGTCAATATTACAGTCAATAAATATTGGATGGACACCGTTGAAAGAGATACTGCCCGTCCCGAAATACACTTTGACATTTACAGGTCATATATTGACAGTGCGGGAAATCTGCACGTTGAACAGCTTATGGACGGCTCTAAAACGCAGGTATTCCCTCCTTTGAACGACTTCTATATAGGTGTAGATGATTCAAAATGGTGGAGTACAAGCATCAATATGCCGAAATATACATCGGAGGGCTATCAGATAGACTACTATGCGGTAGAGACTGAAAATGTTGACGGCTCGTTTGACATAACGGGCTATGACGAAACAGAAAACTTTGTGGGAGTGCCTACAAGATTTTATGTCAAGCAGGGTGATAAAGCCTATTACACAACCAACTACAACAATTCCGAAACTATCAAAATAGGCAATACAACTTATCCTGTACAGTATTATAAATGTGTAGATGTGAACGGTCATGTTTATGAGGTTGACAGGAATTCTGTCACAACAAGTGACGGCTTTACCTGTCCTGTCCGAACAACAGAAGATGGTCATTTCCAGTATATCAATTATCCCAATGATGAGGGAAAGAGATATTATCTCAGAAACAGCTCAACTTTGAAGATAGTTGACATTGACGGCATAGACTATCCTGTTACATCTGATAATAAAATAAGTTATAACGGTCAAGAATATACCGTGAATTATTATCTGAAACTTGAAAGCGAAAATCTTCCTGTTACAGTATCGGGAAAGAACGTATTTTATAATGGCAGCAGTCTTGTTGTTGTTGAAGATATGGTAAGATATGAGGGTGAGTATCATCAGCTTGACGGAGATGTCAGCATTGATACCGACGGTGACGGAAATAATGAAACATACCACCTTGTAAAGCCGACAAGAAGATATATCGAAATAGACGGTAAAAAGTACGGTCTTAGGGACAGTACAGACGATTACAGCGACCAGAACGGCTATTCCGATATTCTGAATTATGAAGCTTCAGACCTGCTCAACCATTACTGCGTGATAAAGACAGGCACTATGCAAAATCAGGGACAGACGCTCATAAAAACAGGTCAGACAGAAGTGCCGACAGGTTATGTAAAGGCTGCCAAGCTCGCATTCAATGACCAGACAGGTTCTTATGATGTGGGCACAGTCGTAAACAGACCTATTGCAAAGCGTACACTTAACGGCAATAAAATATGGAAACCCGAAACTCTGCCGAAATTCAACACAGCCCAATTTGACCCTGAGGAAATGCTCCCCGATATGACATTGACGATATATCGTTATACCTATGACGAGATACACGCAATGAGAGAACATGATATTGCCATAGAGGAAGATTTTACACAGAATCCCACAAATTATGGTTCTACCCCTGAGGAACAGCAGGCAAATAAAGAGGCAGCTATGCTTTTGAAACCCATCAAAAATATTGACGGAGTTATTGAACCTACAAGCAACAGAAAATATCCGAAAACTGTCGATTCTGCTCATCTTGTGACAGTCGATATGATAAAGGCTGATGCGGCAGGCAATCCTGTTGATATAAGCGATAAAAAATACAGTATTACTGTCAATTATGCAAACGGTGATGTTATCAAAGCATTTCTGAATAAACCTCAGGCTGTGACACATGAGTTTTATAAAGACGGTGTCAAAAAGAACGGGTTTACATGGAAATTTGACTTTGACAACAACAGCTTTGAAAAATTTGACAGCCGTGGAAAGCCTTATACCTATGTGTTGCAGGAGGGCTATACGACAAATATCGAGGTATGGCGTTGGAAAACAAATGAAACTCCCAAAAAAGAAGAAAAGGTTTATACACGAAAAATTGTCGGTGTAGACCATGCTCCCGAGGGAACACAGCATACCCATACAGGAAATATTGTTCTTAATACAGGTATAATAAAAGAGAGCGGCTATACATACGAAGCAAGGCTTGTTGAGGGTACAGATTCGCTTGAAGAGAGTTATACATTTGCGTATGACCTTGAGCAGAGTTCCGACCTGCTTGATATTACAAACCTTTATAATATGGATCAGAGCCTTTCCATAAAGCTGAAAAAGATGTGGAAAGGACTGCCCGAAAA
>DBXL01000226.1:2944-4840 GCA_002309275.1 Ruminococcaceae bacterium UBA1213
AGTGAAGGGGGTAAAATAATTACTCCCAAAGATACAAAAGAAGATGTTTTGTTCACAAGCAATGACTTCAGCCTGCAGGAATATTTTTCAATAGGCGAATCAAAGATATTCCTTGAAAACAAACAGGAGGTTGAAATAGATAATTACGGCATAAAATATCCGGTTGATATTGAGGGAAAACACCTTTCTTACAACACCATGACACAAGTTTATGCCGATACTATCACTGGTGACCACTATATCAGTATAGCCGGTGTCAGATATGATGTTTCAGGAGATACAGTCACAGTCGGCGGTGAAGTTTACGATATAGAAACTTACAATGGTAACAGATATGTGAAAATACCCGTAAAGGCTACTGATGTAAAGAAATATGTTGTACTTGATAATGTCAATACATATCTCAACAAGATAAACGGCGAATCTGCCGGCAAATTTAATATAAACGGTATAGAATACGAATATGACCAAGAAAACAATAGAATTAAGTATGATGACAAAATAAAAGTAAAAAGCCAAACCTTTAATGCTGTAAACGGCAAAATCAATATAAACGGCATGAAATATGCCGTGAAAGACGATAACGGCACAAAGTATGTTCAAATCAACGGTGAGAAATATATTCTTACTCCCACAGCGGAAGCAAATAAATATACAGCGGATTGTGTTGAAGTAGGTCGTAAAATCTATCTTATTCTCACAGACGCAAATAATGACCGTTATATAAAGACCGGAACGGAATATTATCATATTGATAATGGCTATGCTCACATTGGTGTTAGGGAGATGGACTATGACAAACATATTTCATGGAATCACAGAAAATATTCTCTTGTTGATGTGGACGATGAGTATTATGCAAAAATCGGTGATAAATACTATGAAATATCCGGAACTTCTTCTGAGCAGTATATAGAAGTACCTGTTGACAATGGAAAAGTACATATTAATGATGTTTATTACAGCGTTTCGGGCGGTAAAGTTATAATAGGCGGAAATGAGTACAATGTTGAAAATGACAAAATGATAATTCCGATACAGTCTGCAAAGGGTTACAGATATAACTATGAAACAGATGCAGAGGATAATATCATATCGGTTGAAGTAGCCTACACAGGAAAGTCTGAATCCGAGATAGAACTGAAATGGAACAATCTGCCGTATTATGCCCCGAATATGCGTCCTTATATCTATGACATAGAGGAATTGGGCGTATCAAAAGGCTTTTCCGTATCAACTCTTGCAGATGACGGAAACACCGACTATGGAAACAATGTAGGGAGCGTTTCAAGTAATCTTGTGGGAGTGGAACAGGGTTCTGATGAAGATGATGTAAGCTGGAATGACTATGTTACAAGCGTGACGCTTGATCCGAACAGCAAAAAGGATAAAACAACTCTTAATATAGGACTTGCCAACATTTATGATAGTGAATCAGGTGCTATCAAAGTGCAGAAGCTCTGGGAGGGCGACACGGATTATGAAGTATCTCCAAGACCGTCAAAGCTGGAAGTTACTCTGTACCGTTCCTATTACGACAACTATGTGACAATAGGAAATAAGGCTTATCCCGTTGACAGACATCAATATATTGAACTGACTAATTCTGCAAACAATACTGTCGAAAGATTCCATGTTGAAACCGAAACGGACAGCAACGGTATGCTGAACTATTATGTCGAAATCAAAGATGCCGGATTTGTTTATAATATTGAGGGAAAAGATATGGAGGTTAAGCCGAAAAAATACCACGTTGAGGACGGCAAAGTTCATCTGTTTGATTATATCAAAGATGAGAACGGCAAAGTATATGAATTGATGCCTCATCATAATGGAGAGCACATAGACTATTATTATATTGTAGTTGATGGTCAGAATATACCTGTTCATGACGGA
>DBXL01000226.1:4890-7519 GCA_002309275.1 Ruminococcaceae bacterium UBA1213
TGCCTCTTGAGCACCCCGAACAGTACATAAAAATAAGCGATAACGAAAAATATGACGTTGAAAACGGTCATCTTAAGTATGATGAAAAAACGGAGATAAGCGATAAGTATTTCGGTACTTTTACGTTTGATGGTGTGACTTATAGCACAGAACCAAAAGACTATATTGTTTATAACGATAAGGAGTATGATGTTGAAAAGGAAGATCCCAATGACAGCAATTCACCGAGATATGTTATCGTTGATGATGTAAAGTATTATGTAAAGAGTGAGTTTGTCTATTATGCTACTCAGGATTGTGTAACAATCGGCAGTGCCAAGTGTATAGTCATGACGGATAGGTACTGTATAGATATTGGCAATCAGAGTTATGAAGTCGTTGAAGTAGGGAATAAAACTTATATAAACATACCTGTTCATAAAACTCCTCAGAATCTCAACGATTCAAATGCAAATCAGAAATATAATACAATTTCTCATGAAGACGATACAACTATTGACAAGGCTGTTTCAAAGGGCTATGATGCATCTGACGGTCAGTATCAACACACGGCTGTTGACATGGAGGAATTGTATCCCGAAAGCTCCAATGAGCCGACTGTTGAAACACCGCCTGTACCATTTGAGCTTGTAGGCACATATAGGGGTACGGAATGGAATGAAAATGTAATAAAAAATCTTCCGATATATTCCCCGAACGGAAAAATGTATTATTACTATATCGTTGAAAATGAAGTTCCCGCAGGCTATACACAGACAATGTTTTCAGAACCTGTTGAGGCGGTCAATGCGAAAACGGGAAATATCATTGACAAAACCAAGCTCAATCTTACAAAAATACAGAATACACTTATTCCCACAAAGGCAAAGGCTAAAAAACAATGGCTTGATACTTCCAATTCTCAGTGGTCAGAAGAAGAAATGCTTTTTGCCAGCAAACTCAGCGGTATCGCTCAGTCCATTACATACCGTATGGCATATTCAACGACTGATTATAAGGCAGATGGAGATTATACCAATGCAAGCTGGTCACAGTGGAAATGGCTTGAAGGCGACAGCGTTGAAATTGACGGCAAAATGTATTATCCCGACACCAACCCGCATGAAAACAATGACACACAGTATATCAGAATTGACAATGATGTTTTTGTGAAGCACGACAATGACGGAGACTATATTCAGATAGAAAACGGCGGAAAGAAATATTATATCGAAAATGGTTATGTTGAAGTGGGCGGAGTTACATACGAAGTTGTTGAAAGGAAATATATAAAAGTCGCTCAGGACATACCCGTGAAGTCAGATGTCATTGACGGCAAGTTACTCAAATATGTTGAATTCAGCGTTGACGGCAATATGCAGAAATATGATGTTGCAGTTACTAAAGATGCACAGGGAAATGAAATAAGTGCAAAAGTTACAATAGGTGATATCGAATATCCCGTGAATACACAGAAATATGCCGTAGTACCTTATGACGTTGAAGTCACAACAGTAAACGGCAAACAGTTGATAGCCTTTACTGTTGACGGTCAGCCTTACAGCTATGAAGTCGAAAACAATGCTGTCACGATAGACGGTGTAACGTATTTCTTGCAGACCAAAAACCCAAATACAAAATATATCGTGATTGAACATGACACGAATGTTTTCAAAGAAACGGTTGAGGGTGTTGAAAAAGAATACATCAACGTGCAGGTTGACGGCATTACAGCAAAGCGTGAAGTAAACGAGCATAATGAAGTTGAACTCAACGGTGTTTCGTATATTGCATATAAGAGGCAGTATATAACAGATGTTCGGGCAGATGTTTTAAAGGGTAATGTTTTGATTACTAAAAACGGTGCTGTAAAGACAGGCTATGAAAACGGCGAAAAAATTCGTGTTGAAAATACGGACTATGATGTACATTCTCAGAAGTATGTGCATACTCTTGCAGATGTAGAGGTGCAGACAGGTGCAGACAATCAGAAATATGTAACCTACATGCACGAGGGAGAATACAGAACATACTTCATTGACAAACACGTTGAAAAGACGATGGAGCTTTCACAGGAGGAAGGCTCTCAGGGAAAATTCAATGACATTGAATGGAGTCTTGCAGACGGTGACAGACTGCCCGAGTATATCATGGACAGAACGGTAGAACCTCCTGTTTTGAAAAAAGTCCGTTATATGCCGATAGAGTATTCACTTTCCTACTCAAAGACAAATTACCAAGACGGTTCAAAGACAAATGCCGAATACAACCGTAACGGTACGGGAACACATACTATTACTGATGAACAAGTTCTTGCTAATCTGAATAATAAGACCGCTCAGGACTCACATGGAAATGTTATAAATCCTGACGGTACAAAGGATACTTTCAGTATGGGTTTTGTGGACGGTGAAACGAATTATTCTGTTACAAGCGAGCCTGATCCCGATGATCCGGAAAAAACTATTCTGACAGATACCTCTGAAACAAAAAATACTGTCGGAAGAATGAAGATAACTGTGATAAAGGACTGGGGCGATGACTTTAACCGTGACGATTACAGAGGTGATTTTAAACTTGACTTCAAGATAACAAGGTCAAATATCAACTATGAGGGAGATACTCAGGAAGTAGTTGTTCAGCTGACGGA
>DBXL01000226.1:7566-8273 GCA_002309275.1 Ruminococcaceae bacterium UBA1213
GTTCCGATAACTTCCAACTTCAACGAGCATATACTGAGTACATATACCGTTGAGGAGATTGGACCTTCAAACTCTGTATATCAGACGGATTTCAACAACTATGCAAATTTCACATCTACCGACATATATGTTGAAGATGGTCAGAATGCAACAGATGTTCAGCATCTTGTTATATCGGACAAGGGCAGAAAATCAGAAGTAGGTTCTCTTGACAGAACAGGCAGAACTGACCTGACAAGCGGTAGTCAGACTGTTGATCCCGTTCACAGATACGCTGCTTTCAAGAATACAAAAGAGCGTCTGGAATTTTCTCTCACTCCGTCAAAACTCTGGTATAATGTCAATGGAGATATGTACCCGAGTGAAGATGAGAATGACAATGTAATGCCTGAGTGGGCGAAAAAGATATTCTTCCCTGACGGCAATCCCGATAATCTGAGAATAAGATTTAAATTGCAGTATCAGATTTCAAATGACGAGAATGCCGACAAAGATAAATGGCTGTATGTCACAGATGAGAACAGTGAATATCCCAATGCACAGAAAGACTTGTCTGATGTAGAGCCGTATCTTGAATTTACTGTGAATGAAAAGGGCGAAATTTCTCCCGTCATGCACGAAAAATGGGATAATCTCCCGAAGCACTACTATACAGAGGAAGTCAAGACACATCAGAATTATCTGTATCGAGTGCAGGAAGTGCTTGT
>DBXL01000226.1:8386-18323 GCA_002309275.1 Ruminococcaceae bacterium UBA1213
CCGACAGAGCAGGAGCCGAATGCTGTTTCATACGAGAATGTAACTGTTGATACTCATACTGTAAATGGTTATGAATATGTTCGTGTAAAGTATGGTGATGAATATTACTATGCAATGGCGAAAATAGGAAATCAGTACAACTATGTTACAAAGGAGAATAATAAGTATTATATCGTAACAGGTACGGAGTCGGTCATTCCTACGAGTGAGCTTGAAAATAAAAATGAATGGTATATTCATGTAGATGACGCATATATTCAGGTAACTGCCGAGGACAATGAACTCAAAGTCAATGGAACGGCTGTAAAATATGAATATGTAAATGGTTTCGTGCGTATAGAGTACAATAACAATTACTACTATGTGCAGAAAAAGTTCAGTGATGAAAACAATGATACATACTATTATGTTTTCGTTAAAGACGGAGATTATTATGTTATCACGGACAATGGCGACATAGTTGAGGAAAACCTGTTTGACACAAGATACCAGATAGTCTATGACAAAGCATATATCAACGGTGATAAAGTCGAGAATGTCACGATTGACGGCAAAAAATACTATGTTGCAAAGACCGTTAAGATAGGTGACAGCTATTATCCCATAAAGGACAGAATGTATTATGATGACGGTTGGTATAAAACTGATATACTTAAAGACGATAACGGCTATTATACAGAAGATTATCAACATAATCGTACAGATATTGAGGTAGATCAGGGTGTTGTAACAGTCGGAGATGATACCTATGATGTACTGTACGGCGGATATATTGAGTATAATGGCAATACATGGTATGTAACAGAAAATGAAAACGGTGAAAGTGTTGTGTATGCCGGCTGGTACTCTAATGAATACCATGTTACAAATGAAAAAGTTGTTACTATCGGAAATGAAGATTATCCCGTAAAGACAAAGAAATATTACATTGGCAGTGACGGTAAAAAGCATACTATATACGACGGTACGAACAGCTATTATATCCATGTCAATGGTTCAAATCAGCTTGTAACGGTAAGTCACGGTGTCGTAAAACTTCCTGATAATAGTGTCTATCAGGTAATGTATGAGGATTACATAAAGTATAATGACAGAGATTATACAGTAGAATCTTCCGAAGAAATACAGACACAGAATACTGTCAACAAGGCAAAGGCAAGTGTTGCAAAGACATGGAATGATGAAAATGACAAGTATTCCACAAGACCGCATTCCGTGATGTACGAGATACAGTACAGACCGCAGGACGAAACGGAAGAATGGCAGAATGTTGATGAAAACTGGCTCTTTGACGCATATAAAGACAGTATTGCCAATGCTAATAAGCTTTCTGCAATAGAGTATCAGACAGTTTCCGAAGAAAAACCTTACTTCAAGTTTGACGGCGAAAAGTACTATGTCAAGACGGATATTGATAGAAAGTATGTCAAAATCGGCGGTGAGATAGTTTATATCAACAATAATAAATTAAAGCTGGGCAGTACAGAATATGACTATACTCCAAACAGTACAACTATTATTCTGGGAGAGTTCAGTGTTCAGTCACCTATTGACAGCGGAAATGATTTTGTTGAGCTGAACGGTCAGAGGATATATGTCACCGAAACGACAGATAATACCAATCCTGAAAATCCCGTTGTGACAAAGACTGTAAACGTGAATGAAGATGATAAGTTTACTGTAAGTAATGATAAAGTCAATATCACTCTCACAGTCAAGGCAGAGAAATATTCCGCAGATGTCAAGCTGAAAAACGGCAGTTATTATTACACGGTTGACGGAGTGGACAAATCTGTTACAAGTGAACAGCTTTATATTCAGGGAACTGCCGAAAATCCGACAGCCAATGTAAGAAGAGAGGTCAATAACAAAATATCTGTTACAAAGAATGGCAATAATTTGGAATTGAATATTTATAAAAATGACAATTCCACTGTTGACAGAACAGAAAAAGCCAAGACTTCCGAAAAAGTGTATATCAAGGTTGATTTGAACGAGGATAAGGCAGTACCGAAACTTCTCATTAACAAGCTTCCGAGTGCCGACTCACAGAACCGTACACTTGAATACAGATTTGTAGAGAGTTACCTGTATTACAAAGGTGCAACGTCTGACAAAGATGTATATGTTGCAATGCCGTCTGAGAATTCTCTTTACAGCAAGACGGAAAAGACTTCAAGAGATGAAACGGGCGATTATCCGAGTGACGACACGGCTGTGACAAATAAAATTGAAACAGTAAGCCTGAAAGTCAAAAAGACGTGGGGCGAAGATGATTATAACATAGCCAAGAGTGTAAAGTCCGTGCAGTTTGAAATTCAGCGAAGAGTGAAAGACGGTACAGCATACACCGACTGGGAAACGGTAAATTATATTGATGAAAGCACATCAAAGACTTGTGCAGGTAATATAGAGATTTCATGGGGTGATACCGTTCATACTACCGAAAGCAAGTATAATTCCGATACAGGCTGGACAGGCTTGCCGAAGTATGATAATCTCAACCGTGAATATGAGTACCGTGCAGTTGAAAAGAGTATCACACCGCCCGGCGAAGATGCACAGGCTGTTGCAGTAAAGAGTGAAAACGGTACTGACGGCGTAGTCGGAGGATTTAACTATTCAAGCTATCACGACAGGTCAAGGGATAACAACGGAGATGTCACGGCATACAACTCTATTTTGACAAATACACCCGTTGTATCGAAATTGGCTGTTACAAAAGAGTGGATAGATGAACATGACAGAGATAACCCCCGTACAGCCATAACTCTTGAACTGACGGCTAAATCAATCTCAAAAGGTGCAAACGGTGAAACGATTGAAACACCTGTTACAGTTCCCGATGACAGAAAGACTATATCTGTAGAAAATATGTATGTAGTTGGACAGTCATCGGAATCAAAGAAGGTTACGGAAGGCAACCGTTCATATTATCCCGATAACTACTATTATGTATGGTATAACCTGCCGACACACGATGCACAGGGCAATCCGATATTATACACGATTTCCGAAACAAAGAATACAGATTATGCAACACAGGCTCGTGTAACGGATTACAGTACAGTTGACGGCAACAATTCCACCTACAAAGATTATGAATACACAGACCGCACCGACAGCAAGAAAAAAGCTGTTGAAACGAATGAAATGTATATTCTGACAGAGGGCGAAAACGGTGCTTTGACAAAATTTGCTGTAACGAAGCAGGGCAACGGAGAGCTTACTGCAACCATTAACGGACATGAATATATAGCCGATAGTGCAAACATGGAAATGTATATTCCGATAGGCGATAAGAGATATTTCGTGATGATGGATATTCCAAGTCAGAAGTATGTTGAGATAGGCGATTCAAAAGTATATGTCAATAACAATAAGATTACTCTTGACAATACAGAATTTGCTTTAAACGCTGACGGAACGATTGCGACAGGAAGCGAGACTTATAATGTTTCGGCTGACGGTAAAATCACCGTGAACGGACAGAGCATTTTGGTGCAGACAGATGAGAATGACGAGAAGTATGTCATTGTAAACGGACAGCGTTTTGACGTTGCGGATAACAACAGTACAAAGCAGGTTACAATAAAAGACCTTGTTCTGAAGTCAGCGACTGTTTCACCGAAGATAGACTTTGTTGATAAAGATGCCGAAAACGGCAGAGTTTATGCAAGCACATATCTGAGAGAGGCGGAAGTCACTCCCGACTTCAAAAACAGCATTTTCACAGGTGCAAATAAATCCAATTCAGCAACCTATGACAAAGACAGCTTTGAAAGCAATCCGTCAAATTATTCTTCTCAGGAATACGGACAGCTTAGTGATGTTACGAAGATAGACTTTAAAGATGTTTATGTTCCGAAAACAGTTGACATTGATGTCATCAAACGTTGGGAAGGCGATGAAGAAGTTTATGCACAGTCAAGACCGCCTCAGGGTGTTGAATATGTCATACAGTACAGGATAGTGGGCTTGACAAATGAAAGTGATTGGCATGATATACCGTTCCAGCCGTCTGCCGATGTTGCTAATGAACAGGCTTGGAAGACGATTTATTCCGATGAATTGTCAAGTCAGGACTATACATCTCATAATACTGTAGGTACAGCCCCTGAAAATGCAACTGATGAAGACTTGCGTAATATTGATTGGAATATCAAGTGGGAAGGCTTGCCGATATATGAAAGAGGCATGGTAGGAGTAAAGTTTGAATACCGTGTGCTTGAAAAAGGCATCAGTTATGCGAATGGTCTGAACGGACTTTTCAACTATGCAACAACTTATAACGGCGACTTGAACAGCGAAAAATACTTGCCCGATCCTCTTACCCCGACAGATGAGCATGAAAATCAGACTTTCACGGAAACTATCTACAATTCACTGAGAATGTTGGTATTCAAAAAAGTTGTTGATCCGGGATATATCGGTGAATTGCCCGAAACGGGAAATGATATTTACCATAAGGAATTTGAATTCACCATCAAAGTCAGGGATATAAGCATGGAGCAGGGTGTAACTTCACAGGATCATATCAAGGTGCAGAAGGTTTCCGGAAACAGCACTACGAATATAACGCTTGATGAAAACGGCATGGCAAATGTCACATTAAAGCATAATGATGAAATTTCGGTATTCAATTTCTATCAGGGCATACAGTACGAGATCAAGGAAAAGGATTATACCGAAATGGGACTGAAAGCCTATGTACAGGTAGATGACGGTGAAGAAGAACTTATGCGGAAAACTTCTGACGGCAAAATGACAAAAGCGGGAACTCTTGATTCACATATTCACTCGATTGTTGTTACCAACAGAGTTTTAGGTCTTCCTGCAACAGGCGGAAGTGGCGTACAGATATTCTTTGAAATATCGCTTGCATTCATAATGATGGGTTCAATACTTGGATTGATGTATTGGCTTTCAAGACAAAAGGCTCTTAATGAGCAGATGAACTAAAAAAAGACGGTTCGGAATACTATCCGAGCCGTTTTTTAATGCCACAAAAAAGCCTGACATAAAAGTGTCAGGCTTTTTTGCAAGGTAATATCATGAAAAAAAACATACTTGTAATTAAAATTCAATCAGAGAGCTTTTTAAGGACATCATAAAGCAGACTGTGCAGCTGCTGAAATTTTTCAGGCTCAAGACCAAATTCTTTGGCAACATGTCCGGCAAGGCTTTTACATTTCTCTTCAATGCTATAAGCCTTTTCTGTAAGAGAAACGATAACGACTCTTTCATCTTTTCTGCTTCTCTGACGGGTAATATACCCCTCTTTTTCCATTTTTTTAAGCAGAGGGGTAAGAGTACCGTTATCAAGAAAAAGTACCCTTCCAAGCTCGCAAACAGGGATACTGTTGTTTTCCCAGAGTGCCATAAGAACGAGATACTGTGTGTATGTAAGATTCAGCGGTTTAAGATAGGGCTGATAAAGTGATATGACCTTTCTTGAAACAACGTACAGCGGAAAGCCAAGCTGTTTTTCAAGTTTCCAAACGTCTTCTTCCTGTTTACTCATCTTTTTCCTCCAATATTTATACCTAAAAATATCATATAATCATTTTATCATCTATACAAAAAAAGTCAATAGATTTTTTTAAAAAAATGTGTTTTTTGTTCAAAAAAATACAGAGAGTGGAAAAATATCCCACCCTCTGCAAAGATTTTTGACTGACAAGTTTATCCCTTTACGGCACCTGCAACAACGCCTTTTATGATATACTTCTGACATGAGAAGTAGAAGATAATAATAGGAATGATTGCAAGAACGAGCATAGCCATCATAGCAGCCATGTCAATAGAGCCGTAACCGCCACGCAGATACTGTATTGCCATAGGCAAAGTTTTCTGTCTGTTGAGAATGAGCGTGGGGAGGAGGTAGTCATTCCATATCCACATGGCATTGAGTATGGCAACGGTGATAGCGGAAGGCATCAGTATCGGAAAATCTATCATAAAGAAAGTTCTGATAGGACCGCAGCCGTCTATCATGGCAGCTTCTTCAATTTCGAGCGGCACGGATTTGATGAATCCGGCGAACATGAATACAGAAAGACCTGCACCAAAGCCGAGATAAATAACGACGATACCAAACATATTATCAAGGCTGAGCTGGTTGGCAACGTATGACATAGGATACATGACCATCTGGAAAGGAACTATCATGGAGAATGCAAACAGGAGATACATTAATTTGGTGTACCATGTTTTAACTCTTGTGATGAACCATGCACACATGGATGTGCAGAGAATGATGAATGCAACGGAAAAAACGGTTATGAATATAGAGGTGAAGAATGCAGGGAAGAAGTCGATTTTTTCAATACCGTTGGTATAGTTGTCAAAGCCGACGAAATTGTCACCGCTTGGAAATGCAAAAGGCTCATTGCTGACAGAAACGTTTGTTTTGAAGCTGTTCATCAAAACGAGGAGGATAGGAAGAATGAAAGCCAGGGAGATGACAACAAGAATGGCAAATTTCACCCAATCCGTGCCTGTCATGGGAGTTTTGGGTTTGGCGTTGTCATTTTTCTGTTTATCGAGTTCTGCTTTTCTTTCTTTTCTGATTCTTTCCTTGGTGGCACCTTCAACGAATTTCTGCCATTCGGAATCGTTGGAGAGATTTTCAACGGGTTCTGTGTTCCAGTTATAAGTCTTTTCAGCCATCAGTTTTCGACCTCCTTGCTTCTTGTGAGGTAGAGCTGTGTAAGAGCGATTGCAGCAACGATAATAAAGAATACAACAGCCTTTGCCTGACCAACGCCCTGATAGCCTACTCTGCCATAGAAAGTATTGTAGATGTCAAGTGCGAGCATTTGCGTATCCTTTCCGGGAGCACCGGCAGTAAGAGCATAGTTCTGGTCAAAGAGTTTAAACGAGTTGGTAAGGGTGAGGAACAGACATATTGTAATTGACGGCATGATTTGCGGGAGAGTGACGTGGATAAGTCTTTCCCATGCATTGGCACCGTCAATTTCGGCTGCTTCTATCAGATCGGGCGAAATATTTTGTATGCCCGATATGTAAATAATCATCATGTAGCCGATTAACTGCCAGTTCATCAGAATGACGAGTCCCCAGAAGCCGTAATTGGCATCGGTGGTAATGGTGGCATTGAAATAGTAAAGTATGCCGTTGATAATCATGCTCCAGATATAGCCGAGAACGATACCGCCTATGAGATTGGGCATGAAGAATATGGTACGGAAGAAATTAGTACCTTTGATAGCCTTAGTGAGCAGCATTGCAAAAATAAATGCAATAAGATTTATCGTAATAACAGAAACGATAGTAAACTTTGTAGTAAACCAGAGTGCATTGAGAAAGTCCTTGTCGTTTGAGAAAGCCTTGATATAGTTGTCAAAACCGACAAATTCCGTTTTCTTAACGGTCTTGAACTTGCACAGGGAGAGATATAAACCCATTGCAAACGGTACAAGAAAGGCTATTGCAAAAGAAACAAGTGTAGGCAATGCAAACAAGGGAAACCATTTTTTAATCGCTTTTTCCATAAAGCAGCCTCCAAATCAATTAGCAGTCAGCAATGAGCAATGAGCAATGGAAAATTGCAGATTGCATAGTTGCATTTTGCTTTTTTGGTGTATTTGTTTCAATCGGCAAACAGCAGAGGAAATCAGCCCCTAAAAAATAATTGCTAATTGCTCATTGCTCATTGCTAATTGAAAAAGGTGCAGTTTGTGAGGGAGAGCCAACCGCCTTTCAGGAGGTGGAAAATTCACCGCACGAACTGCACCGGTTTTTCCATTAATTATGTTTCAGTGAAGCTAAACTCCATCTTCAACAGTTCAATTCAAAATCAAGCTGAACGCTCAGAAGCCCAGGAAGCTTTTGCGTCGTCAACAACTGCTGACCATTCTTTCTGTCCCTGAACATACTTGAGGAGAGATGCACCGAAGTCGTTCTTCCACTGCTCTGAGGGGATACCAGCGAATGACCATTTAACAGATGTAAAGCCGTCTTTTTCCATCCATGCAAGAACTTCTTTTGCAAGAGGATCGGAAGGTTTCTCGTTGTCGCCGAAAGATGTGAACGGAGCAACGAAACCGAGTTCATTAACAACTGCATTCTTGCCGTAGTCACTTGTGAAGAGCCATACAAGGAAGTCCATGGAAGCCTGCTGAGTAGCAGCGTCAACTTCGCTGTTGATAGCAAAGTAGTTTTCTGTACCTATGCAGAGTCCCTGAGTTTCTTCGCCGTCTATGCCTGTATAAATCGGGAGGTATTTAACATCTTCTTCTTTAACAACACCGCCGGCTTTGATGTCGCCCCAAGCCCAGTTGCCGTTCTGAACCATAGCACACTTGCCTGCAGCGAATTCTGCCATTGAATCTGCAACCGTCTTACCGCCGAGAAGGTTTTTATCTGTTGTAGAGTTGTCTGTATAGAGGTCAAAAATATTCTTGTAGTTGTCAGCATACTTGAATTCAAGCTCTTTCGCTTCAAGGCAGTTGGTGATAACATCGCCTGTGCCTGTATTGAATTCATAGTACAGAGGCATATTCATCAAATGTGTCTGCCATCTCCAGTCATCACCTGTTTTGAGTGATGTAGAAGCAAATACACCATCAATGCCGAGTTCTTCTTTCTTAGCTGTCATGTCCTCAACAACCTCTGCAAGCTTAGCATAGTTATTGATTTCGTCCATAGAAGCAGCCTTTGCACCCTCAGTTGCAAAATACTTTGTCATGATAGCATTGTTATAGATAATGCCGTAGCCCTCAACAACGTAGGGGATACCGTAAACACCGTCACCGCTCTTTACAGCAAGGGACTTATCGGAAACGAGCTGATAAAGTTCGGAATCCTTGAGGTCAGCACAATACTCTTTCCAGTTTTCATAACCAACAGGACCGTTGATCTGGAAGATTGTGGGAGGATCTGACTTAGCCATTTCAGATGTGAGAGTTTTCTCATATTCACCGGAAGCTGCAGTCTGAACTCTTACTTCAATGCCCTTTTCCTCTTTGTACTTGGCAGCGATTGCCTCATACTTGCTGGCAATTTCAGGTTTGAAGTTAAGGAAATAAATTGATTTTACACCGGAAGTATCCACTTTGCTTTCAGTTGTGGTGTTGCTTGTGGTTGGTGTAGTGCTGTTAGTGTTGCCGCCGTTGTCGCCGCAGCCTGCCAATGCACCGACTGCCAATACGCCTGCAAGAGTGCTTGCGAGGACTTTCTTGAATTTTCTCATGGTTGTCCAGCTCCTTTAAAATAATATAAATTTTTTGATATTGCAAAAGCTATTTCACATTCCTCACAGCCTTTACAAAAATATCCTTTGTACAATCATAACACGATTTACGAAAATTATCAATAGTTTTTTATTATATTTTTTAAAAAATATATATATTTTATCGTATTTTGTAAATAATGACGAAAGTTATATTTTGGAAGTTATGGGAATAGATATTAAAAAACATTTTTTTCAGAGGGAGGAAAAGTTAAATTGAATATAAAGAAAATTGTGAAGTCTGAGATACTCGGAGGAATGGCAGGGATTATTTTCACACTTATATTAACAGCATTTTTCACAGCTGTAATGGTAAAAATGGAAAAAGTGGTATATAATGCATTAGTGCCGTTGGGGTTAAGTGCGTTGTGCATAGGAACATTGATTGGAGGGTATATCACGGCAAGGCTCAATAAAAGCATGGGAATGGCAGTGGGAGCGGGCTGTGGATTAGGTGTATTTTTGATACTGCTGGCATTGGGGGCGATTCTGGGAAGTGAATTGGGGATAGTGACACTCATTCGTGCAGCAGCGGCAGTAATTTCAGGTGCATTGGGTGGAGTTCTGGGCGTAAACAGGAGAAAAAAGCGGAAGTAATGAGGAATGGGGAATGGAGAATGAGGAATTTTTGTGTTTACGCCGAAATAAGTTATTGAATTTATCCTAATGCGGCAAGAAGAC
>DBXL01000129.1:0-251 GCA_002309275.1 Ruminococcaceae bacterium UBA1213
AGTGCCATCAATGCCGAATTGAAACTCAGAATAAATCTGTAATTATTTTCAATGCGTTTCATTAAAAGACGGCTCAAAGTTCTGAGATGTATCAATTCCCCAAGATTACAACTGCGTAAAGTAATATCTGCTGTTTCCCTTGCAATGTCCGATGCGTCACTCATGGCAACAGATACATTTGCTTCTGCAAGTGCCGGCGAATCATTGATACCGTCACCTACCATGACAACGGATTTTCCCTGACTTTTCAG
>DBXL01000129.1:397-888 GCA_002309275.1 Ruminococcaceae bacterium UBA1213
TCTTTTCTCGGAGGATCATTGATACACAATGCCCCTGCAAGCTGTCCGCCTATGGCAAGATATACAACGGAACTGCCCTGTGCCGTATCGTCTATGATTTTCTGCTGTTCTTCCGATATGGAAATTCCCTCATCTTCCGCAATAAAATGTCGGCTGCCTATTATTGCCCTTTCACCGAACAATTTTGTTGCGATTCCGTGTGCAACGATATAGATAACTTCCGTGTGTTCCTCTGCGTGAACAATACCTTTTTCTTTGGCGGCATTGACTATCGCCCTTGCAACACTATGCGGAAAATGTTCCTCAATACAGGCGGCGATTTTCAGCACTTCATTGGAAGTGTATCTCCCAAACGGCACAACAGCTTTTAATTTCGGTTCTGCATTGGTGAGAGTACCTGTTTTGTCAAATACGATAGTGTCGGCATTGGCATACGCTTCAAGATATTTCCCGCCCTTGACGGTCATATCATGGTCAGCCGCTTCTTTTAT
>DBXL01000129.1:973-1242 GCA_002309275.1 Ruminococcaceae bacterium UBA1213
GTCAAAAAAGCCAAAAAGCTGTACGGCACGATACTGTCTGCCAATCGCTCTGCTTTGCCCTGCATTTGTGCTTTAAGGGAATCCGAACGGCTGATAAGTTCCGCTATCTGACTGATACGGGTATTTTCGGACAACGCTCTTATTTTTATCACAATATTGCCGTTTTCAATAACCGTTCCCGCAAAAACCGTACTGCCTTTTGCTTTTGAAACAGGCAGGGCTTCACCCGTCATAGACGCTTCATTGATTTCCGCCTGACCGTCAATAAT
>DBXL01000129.1:1375-3575 GCA_002309275.1 Ruminococcaceae bacterium UBA1213
AATGCCGCTTTTGTTTTCGCCTTTGTATAATCTTCAAGAAGTGCCGATACCGACAGCAAAAACATGACCGAACCGGCTGTTTTGAAATCTCTCTGTGCAAGGCAGGCTGTAATGGATGCCGCATCAAGCACCTCTACATCAAGCCGAAACGAAAACAGTTCCTGTATGCCTTTGGCTATATACTTACAGCCTTTAAAAACAGTAATTGCCGTGCTTAAAGGCTTTGGTATAAGCAATTTATGCACAAGTCTTTTCACAACGATTCGCTTAATATCCTTTCTGAATTTCCTGTCTATTGCACGGACAGACAGGCTTTCATCTTCCTTTATATCCGAAAGCCGCTTTACATCAAGCATTTCAACGGCTTTTATCACATCTTCACGGTGAGTTTCCTCATATATTACAAGAATACCGCCGTTTGCACAGGACACTTTTGCAGATGTCACAAATTCCATATCCGTCAAAACTTTTTCCATTTTGCTTTCTTCATGTTCCGCAAAGGCATACTGACCGCAGCGAAAACGAATTCTTCCCCTGCCGTCATAAACAATTTTATACTTCATCGGAATCTTCCTTTGATTTGCTTTTTTCGGCTTCCTGACGGGCTTCATAGCAAATATCTTCCGCTTCGTCCTTCATATTCTGCAAAGCCTCTTTTGCATCTCCCTGAATCATCATGCCCTTTGCAAGTCCCTGTACGGCAAGTTTGCGTGTTGTCGGTGATTTCAATATTTTTCCGCCTATTATCGTTCCGACTGCACCTGCTGCCACCAACCAGAATTTTTCATTTCTCAAAAAACCGAACATAATCTTACACATTCCTTTCAAAATACAATTTGTTAAATTCAACTAACTTCATTATATCACTTGCAGTTAGTCTTGTCAAACTATTTTGCAAATTTCACTTTCTGCAAAAATCCGCTTTTGGCATTCTGTTCCGTATCATCATCTTCCACATACGCATCATACGGTGCATTCGGATCATGTACCTTTACTTTCTTCATTGGATTGCAAAGTTCTGTCCTGTGTGCAAATGCCATATTTATATCATCTGTCCAGCCTGTATGTCCCGTAATGATTTTCAGCGACAAATCTCTTGAACGCAAAATTTTTTCCAGTTTCTCCAAAGAACGCACGGCAAGTTTATTATCCTCCGCAAGACCGTTTATGAAACTGTAACCGCCGTCTGCACCAAACCAGATTGTATCTCCCGTAAACAGATATTTGTCATCTATCAGATAGACCATATGTCCCCATGTGTGACCGGGTACAAGCAGACATTCCACTTTTATTCCACTGAAATCCAATATCTGCCCATCTCTCAGCAACATTTTTTTATTGTCAGTTTTCACCATAGGCAATTTATAAAAGCCAAACATTACTTTCCGTCTGACTTCTCCCGTCAAATAGCGGTTTTCAATCTCACTCAGATAAATTACCGCATTTTTGAACAGCAATTCGCTGTCAGTTTCCAATGCACCGACATGGTCTGTATCCTGATGTGTGATGAGAATATGCTCTATATCATACGGAGAAATGCCGAGCCATTTCATTTTTTCTTCCAATCTTCCGTAATTATACCCTGCATCTATCATCAAAGTCTGACCGTTTTTCCTGTAAAAAAATATATCAGCCACATACTCTCTGACACAAGCCACATTTTCATCAATCCAGCCTGTATTCAAAGGTTTGAAAATTTCCTTGCCCCTGTATCCCCATGACATTACTTTGCACTGAAATTCACTGTCTTTTCTTGACATTTTTTATCCCTCCCGTATATTTTTCATCATCAAAATCAATCCGCCTGTCATCCAGATATTTCCTAAACTTATCCAGCCTGTTGAAAGTGCATTTGTCAGCGGATAATCTCCTATGAGCTTGCAAACTGCAATTACTGTCACTCCGAACAGCATGGAAAATATACAGCACCATTTCGGATAAGGTGTCATTCCTTTGATAAATGCACTGAACTGCACACCTATCGCAGTCAAGAAAAATATAGAAAACAAAACCGTTACCGGCAATAAAAAATATCCCGCAAACTTCCCCATATCAGCCAAAGCCGTATCCGGAGAAAATTCATTCATTCGATTATAATAAAAAACTGCCGTACAGCAATTAACATGAACGCTGACACCAAACAGCATACAGCCCAAAATCCCTGCACGGTAAGCATGGGCATGACGGGGAGAGCGTTCTG
>DBXL01000095.1:0-1549 GCA_002309275.1 Ruminococcaceae bacterium UBA1213
ACGTCCTGAACCATCTTATAACCCTTGAGAATGTATGACGGGTTATGACAGGCTACAAAGTCAGCCTTGTTGATATAATAAGGACTCTTAATGGGCTTGTCACCGAATCTCAAGTGAGATATTGTGATACCGCCTGTTTTCTTTGAGTCATACTGGAAATATGCCTGTACATACTTCTGTGTATAGTCACCGATAATCTTAATGGAGTTCTTGTTTGCACCAACGGTACCGTCACCGCCGAGTCCCCAGAATTTACATTCAATCGTACCCTCAGCAGCCGTATTCGGAGCGGGCTTCTCTTCCAGTGAAAGATATGTGACATCATCATTGATTCCCAGTGTAAAGTATGCCTTCGGAGCGTCTTTTGCCAATTCTTCATATACTGCAAATACGCTTGCGGGAGGAGTATCCTTTGAACCGAGTCCATATCTGCCGCCTACTACTTTGACATCTCCTCTGCCCTGTGCTGCCAATGCTGCAACAACGTCCAAATACAAAGGCTCGCCCAATGCACCGGGCTCTTTTGTTCTGTCAAGTACAGCTATCTTCTTGCAGGTTGCAGGAATAGCCTCAACGAGTTTATCAGCTCTGAAAGGTCTGTACAGTCTTACTTTTACAAGACCTACTTTTTCGCCCTGAGCGTTCATGTAGTCTATAACTTCTTCTGCAACGTCGCATATCGAACCCATAGCGATGATAACTCTCTCAGCGTCTTCTGCACCGTAGTAGTTGAACAGTTTATAATCTGTACCAAGCTTTTCATTCACTTTAGCCATGTACTTTTCAACTATCTCCGGTACTGCGTCATAGAACTTGTTGCAGGCTTCTCTGTGCTGGAAGAATATATCGCCGTTTTCATGTGAGCCACGCATTACGGGGCGTTCAGGATTGACAGCTCTCTTTCTGAATGCCTTTACAGCGTCCATGTCGCACATTTCAGCCAAATCTTTATAATCCCATATATCTATTTTCTGAATTTCATGTGAGGTTCTGAAACCGTCAAAGAAGTTAATAAACGGAACTCTGCTTTCGATAGTTGCAAGGTGGGCAACTGCTGACAAGTCCATTACTTCCTGTGTATTTGTTTCAGCGAGCATTGCAAAGCCTGTCTGACGGCAAGCATATACGTCGGAATGGTCGCCGAAAATGTTCAGTGCATGAGAAGAAACACATCTTGCTGATACATGGAATACGCTGGGGAGCAGTTCGCCTGCTATCTTATACATATTCGGTATCATAAGAAGAAGTCCCTGAGATGCGGTGAAAGTAGTTGTCAATGCACCGGCATTCAGTGAGCCGTGAACCGTACCTGCGGCACCTGCTTCAGACTGCATTTCCTGAACTTTAACAGTTGTTCCGAAAATGTTCTTCAAACCCTGTGCTGACCACTGGTCAACATAGTCTGCCATAGGGCTTGACGGGGTGATGGGGTATATGCCTGCAACTTCCGTAAACGCATACGCAACATGAGCAGCCGCATTATTACCGTCCATCGTTTTCTTTTTTCTGGTAATCATTTGGAAAGTCCTCCTTTTTATTTTCAGACCTG
>DBXL01000095.1:1611-3454 GCA_002309275.1 Ruminococcaceae bacterium UBA1213
ACATAATCAATTTTAGCACTTTTCTCTTTCAATGTAAAGTCCTTATTGCAAATTATTTAAAAATATTTACAATTTTTTTATAATTTTACGCATATCACCTGAAAGATAAAGTGAACCGAATACAATCACCGCTTTGTCATTTCCTGCTTTAAAAAGTGCCTTTTGATACGCTTTTTCATAATCACTTTCAGAAGTCGCCTTTACACCGTATCCACGAATAATCTCCGCCAATTCCTCTGCACGCATTTTTCTCGGATTGTTCGGAGAAACGGTTATCACTTCATCAAAAAGCGAAACTATCTCCCCCAATGCCGTTTTGACATCTTTATCCGCTAACATTCCCACGATACCAATTTTTTTCATGCCATTCATATTTTCTTTCAAAGCATTGGCAAGGGCTTTCACGCCGTCAGGGTTATGGCTTCCGTCAAGCATGACAATCGGATTATTTTTCAAAATTTCCAGTCTTGCAGGGAAAAATGCACTTTCAAAGCCCTCTTTCACGGCACTTTCACTTATATTCAAATCTCTTGCCCTCAATGCCTTTACTGCACTATATGCCGTCAATGCATTCTTTACCTGATGTTTTCCAATGAACTTTATTTTCAAATCCACGCCGTCAACTGAAAACTCCGAGCCGTTCAAATCCGATTTTTTCACGTCTGCATTTTTATCCGCTATATATAATTGATTGTTTCTTTCGCAAGCCGTATTTTTTATTACTTCAATCACTCCGTCTTTCTGGTCGCCGTATGCGACGGTGATTCCATTCGGCTTGATTATCCCGCATTTCTCAAATGCTATCTTTTCATAGGTATCTCCTAAAATTGCCGTATGGTCAAGCGATATAGACGTTATGACACTCACAAGCGGTGTATTGATGATATTGGTAGCATCAAATCTGCCTCCCAAGCCCACTTCAAGCACCACTGCATCACATTGTTCCTCTGCATACCAATACATCGCTATCGCAAACACAAATTCAAATTCCGTGATAATTTTATCTTCCGCTTTCATCTGCTCGACAACGGGAAATAATTTTTCCACTATCTCACACAGCTTTTTTTCAGGTATCATCTCCCCGTTTATCTGAAATCTCTCTCTGAACTCCAGCACATACGGCGATATAAACAACCCTGTCTTATAGCCTGCACATTTCAGCGTATTGGCAATTAAAACGCACGTTGAGCCTTTGCCGTTCGTGCCTGCCACATGGACAAATTTTAATTTCTTATCGGGAGAGCCTATTCTTTTAATCAACTCCCCCACTCTCTCCAATCCCGGTTTACTTCCAAATACAAGCAGACTGTCTATTTTTTCAACTGCCTCTTTATATGTCATTTTACCATCTCCATTCAAATTTCCTCATCTATTATAATCCCCTGCAAAATAATTTTCAATATTGAATATCTGTCAATTTCATGTTACAATGATTCGGAAAAATATTTTTTGAAAAAAAGGAAAATTTACTATGAATACACCTGTTTACTCACAGCTTCTCAGGCATAAACAGCTTGATTTTTCGCCGTTCCACACTCCGGGACATAAAAATAATTTTTTTACAGAAAATTTATTTGAACTCGATTTCACCGAACTCCCCGACACTGACGCTCTTTATGAAGCTGACGGCATTATCCTTCAAACTGAAAAAAATCTGGCAAAACTCTTTTCTGCAAAACGCTCTCTTATATCTTCGGGTGGCTGTACGCTTGCCATTCAGACAATGTTAAAGCTTGCGTGTCAGCGTGGAAAGAAAATTCTTTTTGCAAGAAACATTCACAGAAGTGCTGTGAATGCGTGTGCATTATTGGGAATCACTCCGAAATGGATTCTGCCGAAATCC
>DBXL01000095.1:3510-5571 GCA_002309275.1 Ruminococcaceae bacterium UBA1213
TGAAAGACAGCGGAATTTCTGCCCTTTACGTCACTTCACCGAATTACTACGGTGAAATCACCGATATAAAAAGCCTTTCCGAAATCTGCCGTAAATACAATAAACTGCTTTTGGTCGATAATGCTCACGGCTCTCATCTTGCCTTTTTAAAAGAAAATCAGCACCCCATTCATTTGGGTGCTGATATGAGTGCTTGTTCACTTCATAAAACTTTGCCCGTTTTAACAGGCGGGGCTGTCCTTAATATTGCCAATCCCGATTTTATCGAAAATGCCAAAAATGCCATGTCGCTTTTCGGCTCAACAAGTCCGTCATATCCGATTATGGCAAGCATTGATTTGTGCTGTAAATATATGTCCGAAAAAGGCACTGACGAATACAAACTGCTTGAACAGAGAGTTCTCCAAATAAAAGCCCTCGCCAAAAATTACGGTATTGCACAGCCTTTGAGTTTATGCGACAATACAAGACTTTGCATAAGCACTCCCAATATACAAAATCAAATGGAATTTTTCCACTCCCATAAAATCGAGCCTGAGTTTTGTGACGGCAAAAACGCTGTTTTCATCTGCACGCCGTTCAACTCCGAAAAAGATTTCAAACGGCTTGAAAAGGCACTCTCCGAAATTCACGGACAAAATGAAATCATGCCTTTCACATTCACTCTCCCCAAAATCGCTTTCACGCCCCGTGAAGCGATTCTTGCCCCAAGTGAGATAATTCCTGTTGAAAAATCTCTCAACAGAATTTCTGCCGACAGTGCCTGTCCATGCCCTCCGGGAGTGCCTGTCGTCATGCCCGGCGAAATCATTGACGAAAACAGTATTTCCCTGCTCGGCAAAAATACTTTTATCCGTGTCGTGAAAGGAGCCTTTTAATTAATTCATGCGGTTTTTCAATGTAATTATCCGTATCAGCAGAGGTATTTTCATCAAATGATGAAATACCGCTGTTTTTATTTTCACCGCTTTTATACACCAGATACGGCACAGGGTCACTTACACGCCTTTCCAGATATGACGGTACACATATATCCGACACTACCATAATGCCGAATTCTTCACCGCTCTCTTTCAGATACTCACATACCGGCTTTAATATATCACTGTCAAATTCAGTAATTTTCTCTTCTTTGCCGTCAAAGTCGCCCTGCATTCCCAATTCATGCATATCCCCGCTGTAAAAAAATACGATATCCTGCCCCGCTCGGAACTCTGAAAGAATTTTTTCCAAAGCATCTCCGCCCGAAGAAATTACTTTCATTCCTGCCAATCTGCCCATTCCCCTTGCAAAATCTCTGTCAGATACCATTGTACCCTTTAAGCCGAATTTTTTTTCAAAGCTCTCGACTTCCGGCATGGCACTGCTTTCCCATATCCACAAGGCATTGGAACTGTAATCTTCAAGAATTTGACTGCTTTTTTTCATTATCTCATACACGGGAAGAGCAAAATCCCCTGACGGCAGATAACTCTTAATACATTGCGAAACGGCTTTTTCAGGCGGTGAAAACTCCCCTGCATAATACTCGCCTTTCTTCCATATCAGAAATATATCTCTGTTTCTGCCCTTCACGAAACGGAAAATATTATTCGACAATCTCTCCGAAATCTCGTCAAACAGGCAGTCGAATTCGTATGAAAGCATATTTTCCGCACTGCATGAAATCATGCTTTTTTCTTCATACACCTCTTCATCCGACAGCTTCACAAGACTGCATTTGAATACAATATCCTCTTTATCGGGCATTACTCCCATATCAAAAAGAGAAAAAAATGCACTGCCTTTAAAGAATTTTTTTGCGTCATAGCCCAAAAGTGAAAAAACTGCTCTTTCTATACTCGGTTCTTCAAACAGTTCCGCTGTTTTCACAAGACCTGTTTCCGAGCATTCCGCAAGCTTATCTATATATGGCTTATCCGCTGACGATAAGGGCGTTATGCCGTTATAGTCGGGGATAGGTCTGTCCGACATTCCGCCCTCTATCAATACCGCATATTTCATGTTTTTTATTCCTTTTTTTATTGTTCTGTGTACTATAAATGAGCCAATTTAAAATTT
>DBXL01000145.1:0-3171 GCA_002309275.1 Ruminococcaceae bacterium UBA1213
CTTGATGAACTCCGCTCTCTTACTCAGGTTATTATCATCAGTGATACTTTCACTCAGTTTGCAAAGCCCCTTATGAAAAAACTCGGCTATCCGACTATCTTCTGCAATACCCTTGAAGTTGCCGACAACGGCGAAATTACTGGCTTTAAAATGCGTATTGAAAATTCAAAATATACCACTGTCAAGGCTCTCCAGTCTATCGGCTATGATACTATCGCAAGCGGTGACAGCTACAATGACCTCGGCATGATTAAAGCAAGCAAAGCAGGCTTTCTCTTTAAAAGTACCGACAAAATCAAGGCTGATAATCCTGATTTGCCCGCTTTTGAAACGTATGACGAACTTCTCAACGCTATCAAAGCCAATCTTTGATTCAATGAGCAATTAGAAATGAGCAATTAGCAATTATATGGTTGCTGATTGCTTTTTCACTTGAAATATATATTTTTTTATGATAAAATCTACTTATTAAAAAATATTTTGCAGAAATGGGTGTAACAAAATGACTGCTGTTAAAAGAATTTTTGTTGAAAAGCGTGCAGGCTTTGATGTTGAGGCTCAGAATCTCCTTGCAGACCTCAAAAATAATCTCGGTCTTAACGCTCTCGAACAGGTCAGAATTATCAACCGCTATGATATAAGCGGTCTTGACGGTGATAATTTTGAAAAGGCTAAAAATACCATTCTCAGTGAAACAAATGCTGATATTGTCTATGACGAAACTCTCCCTGAAAACAGTGATTTCAAAGTATTCGCTATGGAATACCTTCCCGGACAGTATGACCAGCGTGCAGACTCTGCCGCTCAGTGCGTACAGCTTCTCACTCAGGGCGAAAGACCTCAGGTTTTGACTGCAAAATTGATTGCTCTCAAAGGCGATATTTCAGAAGACGACTTCAAAAAAGTGCAGCACTATCTCATAAACCCCGTTGAATCCCGTTTGGCTTCCCTTGAAAAGCCTGATTCACTTGATTTAAAATCAGCCGTTCCTGATGATGTCGCCGTTGTAGAGGGCTTCACAAAATGGAATGACGATGAAATGCAGACTTATTTCAATTCCATGGGCTTTGCTATGACGCTTTCCGATTTGAAATTCTGCCGTGATTACTTCCGTGATGATGAACACCGTGACCCGACTGTTACAGAACTCCGTGTAATCGACACATATTGGTCTGACCACTGCCGTCATACCACTTTCCTTACACGTCTTGAAAAAATTGAAATTGAAAAAGGCATTCTTTCCGAAACTATCGAAAATGCCCTGAAACTCTATTATGAAAGCCGTGACGAAATTTACGGCAAAGATTCCACAAGAGATGTTTCTCTCATGGATATGGCTCTTGTCGGCATGAAACTCCTTAAAAAACGTGGTCTTATCCCCGACCTCGACCAGAGTGACGAAATTAACGCTTGTTCCATTGAAGTGCCTGTTACCATTGACGGCAAAACAGAACAATGGCTTGTGCAGTTCAAAAATGAAACGCACAATCACCCCACTGAAATTGAGCCTTTTGGTGGTGCGGCTACGTGCTTGGGCGGTGCTATCCGTGATCCGCTTTCAGGTCGTGCCTATGTTTATCAGGCTATGCGTGTGACAGGTTCAGGCGATCCGACTGTTGCTTTTGAAGATACTATGGCAGGCAAACTCCCCTCCAGAAAAATTACTACAGGTGCCGCTGCCGGTTACAGCTCTTATGGAAACCAAATCGGTTTGGCTACCGGTCAGGTTACAGAACTTTATGATAAAGGCTATGTTGCAAAACGTCTTGAAATTGGTGCTGTTATCGGTGCTTCTCCCAAAGCAAATGTTGTCCGTGATGTTCCCGCTCCCGATGATATTATTGTACTTTTGGGCGGTCGTACAGGTCGTGACGGCTGCGGCGGCGCAACAGGTTCTTCAAAGGCTCACACGATGGACTCCATTGAAACCTGCGGTGCAGAAGTTCAAAAGGGCAATCCCCCCACTGAAAGAAAAATTCAGCGTCTTTTCAGAAACAGCACTGTTTCCACTATGATTAAAAGATGTAATGACTTCGGTGCAGGCGGTGTATGTGTTGCTATCGGTGAACTCGCTGACGGCTTGACAGTTGACCTTGACAAAGTTACTAAAAAATATGATGGTCTTGACGGTACAGAATTAGCTATTTCAGAATCTCAGGAAAGAATGGCTGTCGTTCTCGACAAAAATGATGTTGACAAGTTCATTAAAGAAGCTGACAAGGAAAACCTGGAAGCAACCGCTGTTGCCGTTGTTACAGAAAATCCCCGTCTGACTATGAAATGGCGTGGTAAAACTATCGTTGACTTGAGCCGTGCATTCCTTAATACAAATGGTGTTACTCAGGTCGCACAGGCTTATATCACTGCTCCCAATCCCGACAAATGCTACAGAAATCACGCTCCCGAAGTTTTGGCAAATCTCGATACAAAAACAGCTTTCAAGAAAAATCTTTCCAGACTGGAAGTTTGTTCACAGAAAGGCTTGTGTGAAAGATTTGACGCAAGTATCGGTGCAGCTACCGTTTTAATGCCTTTCGGTGGCGTTACTCAGCTTACTCCCGAAGATGCTATGGCGGCTAAAATTCCTCTCCTTGAGGGTGAAACAGACGATGCTACCGCTATGTCTTACGGCTATATCCCCGGCATTTCAAGGTGGAGTCCGTTCCATAGTGCCGCTTATGCCGTGACAGAATCGCTTTCAAAACTCCTTGCTATCGGTGCAAATCCCCTGACAGCAAGACTCACTTTCCAAGAGTATTTTGAACGTCTGCATGATGTTCCGTCAAGATGGGGCAAGCCTGCCGCTGCTTTGCTCGGTTCACTTGTCGCTCAAATTAAAATGGGACTGCCCTCAATCGGCGGTAAAGATAGTATGTCAGGCTCTTTTGAAGATTTAGACGTACCGCCTACACTCGTCAGCTTTGCAGTCGCTATGACAAAAGCGTCTAAAACAATTTCTGCCGAATTCAAAAAGGCTAACTCAAAAGTTATTTATATACCCGTTCCCGAAGATAAAAAGGCACTTTTGCCCGATTGGGACAAGCTTAAAGAGATGTATAAAGCCGTTTATGCTCTCATGAATGACGGCAAAGTATTGGCTGCCTCTGTTGTAAAAGAGGGCGGTGCGGCGGCAACCGTTGCAAAAATGTCTTTCGGTAATAAAATCGGCTT
>DBXL01000145.1:3198-7661 GCA_002309275.1 Ruminococcaceae bacterium UBA1213
CTTGTCGTTGAACTCGCTGACGGTGCGGAACTTGACAGCAATATACTTTCCTATGAACTCGGCACAACTACCGATGACGGAAATATCACTGTCAACGGTGCAGTCCTTTCCATAGATGAACTTATTGAAGAATGGACAGGCAAATTAGAGGGCGTATTCCCTGTCAAAGCCCCCTGCCCCGAAAATCAGATTGAAATTCCGCTCTATACAGAAAGAAATACATCTTCACCCGTTATCAAAACGGCTAAACCGAAAGTATTTATCCCTGTATTCCCAGGCACTAACTGCGAAATTGATACAGCCCGTGCATTTGTCAAAGCAGGTGCAGAACCGAAATTACTCGTTGTTCGCAATCTTACACCCAATGCCATTGAAGAAACAATTGCCGAAATGGTGAAACTTATCAATGAATCTCAGATGATAATGCTTCCAGGCGGTTTCTCAGGCGGTGACGAACCCGACGGCTCAGGTAAATTTATTGCCACGACTTTCCGCAATCCCAGAGTTTCAGAGGCTGTCAATGAACTTCTTAAAAATCGTGACGGCTTAATGCTCGGTATCTGCAACGGCTTCCAAGCACTTATTAAACTCGGTCTTGTGCCTTACGGTGAAATCACGGATATTAAGGAAAATTCCCCCACTTTGACATTTAACACTGTCGGCAGACATATTTCCAGAATGGCTTATACAAGAGTTACTTCCGTGAAATCTCCGTGGTTCTCGTCCGTCAATGCAGGCGATATATTTGCAGTGCCTATCTCTCACGGCGAGGGCAGATTTGTCGCAAATGATGACGTTCTCAAAACTCTCATTGCAAACGGTCAGATTGCCACTCAGTACGTTTCACCCGACGGCAAACAGGCTTCCGATATTGAATACAATCCCAACGGCTCAATATGTGCGATAGAAGGCATTACAAGTCCCGACGGACGTGTTCTCGGCAAAATGGGACATTCAGAGAGAAAAGGCGACAACCTCTATTTCAACGTACCGTTTGAAAAAGACCAGAAAATCTTTGAAAGCGGCGTAAACTACTTCAAATAATGTGCAATTTGCAATTTGCAATGTGCAATGATTGACACAATCAGTCGGCAGAATACCCATTCTGTCGGCTGTTTTGATAAAGAGGAAACAAATATGAAATTTACAACTATCTTAATGGACGCTGACGATACCATTTTTGACTTTCCGAAATGCGAATACAATGCACTGAAAAATACCATTCAAAAAAACGGGCTTGTTTTCACTGATGAAGTGCATGAAAATTTCAGTGAGATAAACAATGCTCTCTGGAAAAAGTTTGAAATCAATGCCATTACAAGAACCGAATTGAAATTACAGCGTTTCAGGGAACTTATTCAAAAATGCTTTGACGGCATGGGCGATTGTGAAACCCTTGCCGATACCTATATCAATGAACTTGCTCAGCAGGCTATTCTCATTGACGGGGCTTTTGAGGCTCTCCAGAAAATTACCGCTGTTTTTGATGTGTATATCATTACTAACGGTCTTTCAAAAGTTCAGCGTGGACGTTTCGGAAAATCCCCTGTTACAAAATTGGTCAAAGGCTTGTTCATTTCCGATGAAATGGGCGTGCAGAAACCAAGCAAAGCCTACTTTGATAAAGTTCTTGAAAACATTCCCGAAAAGGATTTGACAAAAATCCTCGTTGTAGGCGACAGTCTGACTTCCGATATGCAGGGCGGTAAAAATGCAGGTCTGACAACCTGTATTTACGATTCAAAAAATAAAATTGCTCTCCCCCACGCTCTCTGCGACATGAAAATTACTAATCTTAGAGAACTGCTTTATATTTCAAAAAATGATTGACTGTTGACAAGAAAACAGTTATAATTATCTCAGAAAGTAAAATTTTGGAGGTCGAAAAATATGTTTTTAAATCAGCTTAACGAAAGCAACAAAGAGCGTTTTTTAAACCTTTGCGGTCATGCCATCATGGCAGACAATGTTGTTGAACCTGAAGAAATGGAATATCTTGCATTGTGCTGTTATGAAATGGAGATACCTAACCAGCTCCCCGACATAAGTGAACCTTTGGATAAAATAGTTGACGGTATCGTGAAAGATGCCACCGCTTATGAAAAAAAGATTATCTCCTTTGAACTTATCAGGCTCTTTAAGTATGACGGCAGTTATGATGATGAAGAAAAAGCTTTTATGAAACCCATTCTGGAAAAATTCGGCATAGACACTGAAACACATAATCAAATGGAAGACATGGCAGATAAATATACTAAAATATACAATGATATTTGCGACTTGCTCAGTAAATGACGGAACCTTACTGCACCGGGCAGAAATTTTTGTTCGGTGCTTTTTTTATTTTCATAAAATAATTTTGTTGCTATGAGCATTAAGATGTGTTACAATAAGTGAGGAATTAAAGAATGGGAAATTGTGTTTCAGATATTCCTCACTCCTAATTCCTAATTCCTCATTTAGTCAGGGTGATGTAATGTATATAAATGTGATAGGTGCAGGTCTTGCAGGCTGTGAGGCTGCCTGGCAGATTGCAAAACGTGGAATCCATGTGCGGCTTTTTGAGATGAAGCCAAGCAAATTTACTCCTGCCCATAAAAATCCGAATTTCAGTGAACTTATCTGCTCCAACTCCCTCAAAGCTGACAGAATTGAAAGTGCAGCAGGACTTCTTAAAGAGGAAATGCGGCAAATAGGCTCTGTTTTAATGGAATGTGCCGATAAATGCAGAGTTCCTGCAGGCGGGGCTTTGGCTGTGGACAGAGATAAATTTTCCTCTATGGTCACGGAAAAAATTAAAAATAATCCCCTTATCGAAGTCATTGAAAAAGAAATAACGGATATTCCCAATGACGCAATAACCGTTATTGCAACAGGTCCTTTGACAAGTGACTCTCTTGCTGAAAAAATCATTGCATTGTGCGGAGGCTCTCTCCATTTCTTTGACGCTGCCGCACCCATTGTGACAGCTGAAAGTATTGACATGGAATATGCTTTCACCGCCTCAAGATATGATAAAGGCGGAGATGATGCTTATATCAACTGTCCCATGAATAAGGAGGAATATGAAAATTTTCATGCCGAACTCATAAAAGCCGAGCGTGCCCCCAGACATGATGTTGATGTACAGAACCCTAAAGTATATGAAGGCTGTATGCCTGTTGAAATCCTCGCTCAAAGAGGTCTTGATACCTTGCGTTTCGGTCCTATGAAACCCGTTGGACTGCGTAATCCCAAAACAGGTCACAGACCTTGGGCTGTACTGCAATTAAGAACCGAAAATGCAGACAAATCCATGTATAATCTTGTGGGCTTTCAGACAAATCTCAAATTTCCCGAACAGAAAAGAGTTTTCGGCATGATACCTGCTCTTAAAAATGCCGAATTTGTCCGTTACGGCGTTATGCACAGAAATACTTTCTTGGATTCTCCAAGAGTCTTGAATGCTGATTTCTCTATGAAAAAAAATCCAAACATATTCTTTGCAGGTCAGATGACAGGCGTTGAGGGCTATATGGAATCAGGCTCATCAGGCATGATGGCAGGTATCAATGCCGCAAGACGTTTACTGGGACTTTCTGCTGTCATTTTACCTCCCGAAACTATGACAGGCTCGCTTTCAAGATATATCGCTGATGAATCCGTGACGGACTTTCAGCCTATGGGGGCAAATCTGGGTATTCTCCCCCCTCTGCCCGAACTCATCAAAGACAAACGACTCAGAGCAGCCGCACACTCACAATTAGCAATTAGCAGTTTGCAATTAGCAATGTGCAAATATATAAACCATACTTAAATTTTAAAAAAAATAATAGTGGTTTTCGGAACAGTTCGGAATGTGGAAATATCTCCACTCTCCACTCTCCAAACTCCACTCTATTAAAAAGGAGTTTTTTTATGAAAATTTTAGTTGACGCTTTCGGCGGAGATAATGCACCTCTCGAAATTTTAAAGGGCTGTGTTCTCTCTCTTGAAAAATATGATAATCTGGATATTATCCTTGTCGGCAACAAGAGTATTATTGAACAGACCGCTGTTGAAAATAATATAGAACTCAAAAGCATTGAAATTTATGACGCTCCCGATGTCATCTCTATGGAGGAAGATGCAGGCGAAATTATGAAGTCAAAGAAAAATTCCTCTATGGCTGTCGGCTTACAGCTCCTTGCAGACGGCAAGGGTGACGCTTTCCTTACAGCAGGAAACAGCGGTGCTTTGATAATGGGGGCAACTTTCATTATAAAGCGTATCAAAGGTGTAAAACGCCCTGCCTTCTCCCCTGTCATGCCTACTTCAAAAGGTCCTGTACTTCTCATTGACAGCGGTGCCAATGTGGAAGTACGCCCTGAAATGCTTCTCCAATTCGGTATTATGGGCTCTATCTACATGGAAAACGTGCTGAAAGTAAAAAATCCCCGTGTTGCACTTGCCAATGTGGGTGTCGAGGAACACAAGGGCGGTGA
>DBXL01000145.1:7707-7949 GCA_002309275.1 Ruminococcaceae bacterium UBA1213
GATGTTATCGTTGCAGACGGCTTTACAGGAAATGTCATCGTCAAAATGTATGAGGGCGTTGCTATGGAACTCTTTAAGAAAATAAAGGGTGTTTTCTATAAGAATGCCAAAACAAAGCTTGCTGCCTTGATGATAAAAAAAGAACTCTATGAACTTAAACAGTATTTTGACTATAACCAGTACGGTGCAGCTCCCGTTATGGGCGTTGCAAAGCCTGTACTCAAAACGCATGGAAGTGCAAA
>DBXL01000046.1 GCA_002309275.1 Ruminococcaceae bacterium UBA1213
GTCAATGCTTTTTATACAAATTTTTTGAAAAATTTTTTTGATTATCCCAATGCAATTATATCTTTCTCAATCACCCTGAATTTCTCCAATATTTCCGCATCCGCATGATAATGTCCGAAAAACCATTTTTTGAATTCACACTTCCCCGACATCGTCTGAAAAAAATCCGTCAGTTCATCGGGACGGTATTCATGCCTTCTGTTTTCCTCGACATAGTTTTCAACCACTATTTTATGCACGTCTGTCGGACATTCATGCGTGATGATATAATCTACTTTGAAATCATACCCGGAAAGCGTTTCAAGAGCGTGTGTCAATTCCTTTTCATTCGGCATTTCTTCCTCCCACCATGACACGCCTTTTACACGATACCTCTTTTTTCCACGTCTTATCAACATTCTTTCCTGTATGTTGAAATCCTTATCCAAAGGATTTAATATGCCGTCCGGTGTATCATGCGACCTTGCACCGCCCATGACAAAAAATTTCTTTCCCTCTATCTCAAACACTTCTCCACGCATGAGGTGATATATATTATCCGAAATTTTGTGCACTTTTCCGCCGAAAAGATTTTCAACAGGGCAGGCATTGATCATGTCATAATTTTCATGGTTGCCGTCACAGAATAAAATTTGATACGGCTTTTCACAGAGCCACTTCAGCCAGTAATGCTCCGTTGGAGAGTTATCCCACAATCCCCCGAAATCTCCGCATATTATCACTGTATCATCTGCACTGGCATGAAACAGCTTATTCTTGAATCTGTTGAATTCACTATGGGTATCTCCTGTTACATATATCACTTTCATCACCCCGATAAATATTTTTTTCATCATTATTACATGATATTTTCCCATTGTCAAGGGCTTTTTTCGGAATGTTTTCAACTTTTCACTCAACTTTCAACCGCAAATTGTTAAAAACTATTTGAATTTTTTTATGTTCCGTGTTATAATATAATGGAATAAGTGTCTGTATCAGTCAAAAAAGAGTTTTTTGTGCTGATATACCCCACTTTCAAAAAAAATTTTTTAACAGGAGGAATATATATGGATTCTTTCAAAGAGGCATGGGGAATTATCTGCGAATACTGCCGCCAGAATCTGACGGAAGTGGCATACAAGACCTGGATAAGCAAAATTGAACCCGTCAGGCTCGACTTCGGTGAAGGAAAGGCTATTCTCATGGTCCCTGCCGAATTCCACAGACAGACTCTTACAAGAGGATATATGCAGCTGCTCAATGATGCATTTGCAAGCGTTTTTGGCGAGGGAATCAAAATATGCTTTACCGTTCCTGATGAGATAGTTACCCGTGAACCAGAACAAAATGATATATCCGTTGATGCGGATTATGAATTCACCTTCAGCTCGTTCATAGTAGGCTCATCAAACAAATTTGCACATGCCGCTTCTCTTGCCGTTGCCACCAATCCCGGCGGCTCCTACAATCCCCTCTTTATATACGGAAATTCCGGTCTTGGAAAAACGCATCTTCTCTATGCAATAAGAAATGAGATACACAGGACAAATCCCGAAAAGATTATCCAGTATGTAAAAGGCGACGACTTCACCAATGAACTTATCGAGGCTATCCGTCTGAATGCCGCAAGCGATTTCCGAAACAAATACAGAAAATCAGACGTGCTCTTGGTTGACGATATTCAGTTCATAGGCGGAAAGGAATCTACTCAGGAGGAGTTTTTCCACACTTTCAACAGCCTTTACGAAGCAAAAAGCCAGATAGTCCTTACTTCAGACCGCCCGCCTAAAGAAATCAAAACTCTTGAGGACAGACTCAAAAGCCGTTTTGAATCAGGATTGATTGCCGACATACAGCCCCCTGACTTTGAAACCCGTATCGCCATCATCAAACGCAAGGCAGAACTTCTTGAAATGAATCTGCCTGATGATATTGTGGAATACATAGCCACACGCCTTAAAACCAATATCCGTCAGCTTGAGGGCGTTGTGAAAAAGCTCAAAGCCAAAAGCCAGCTCTACGGCGAAAAAGTGACTATCAATGTCGCTCAGAAAACGATCTCCGACATTCTCAACAACGACCAGCCCCCACCGCTGACTGTTGAAAAAATCATTGACGAGGTTGCACGCACTTTCGGCATTACAAGCGAGGATATACGCTCCTCCAAGAGAAATTCCAACATATCCAATGCCCGCCAGATAGCTATTTATGCCGTCAGGGAAATTACCGACCTCTCCATGAACCTCATCGGCGAGGAATTCGGCAACCGTGACCACTCTACCATTGTCTATGCCATCAAGCAGATTGAGAAAAATATGACCAAAGATCCCAAACTCAAAGCGACTGTCGAAGACATCATCAAAAATATCCGTGATAGATAATCACAGCGTTTGTGTATGAAATTCTCTTAACATTCCTGTTGAAAAGTTTTCAACTTTTCAACATTTTGGTTGAAAAGTGTCTTTTGGAAATTTTTACCATTTTGGAAGTTTTCAACTTTTCCCCCAACATTCCACCAACAGCTTTCAACATAAATGTTGAAAGCTAAAAATTTTCAACAATTTCTCAACATTCCTCAACATATTTTCAACATGATAAAAAGACCGATAAATCCGCTCCGCAAGCGGATTTTTGGGCACTTTCAACTTTTCAACCGCCCCTACTACTACTACTATAATATAGAATATACTATAGGCGGGAAAAAATTTTTTTTTTTGATTTTTTTTGAAAAAGGACTGAAAGCCATGAAATTTCAAT
This sequence comes from Ruminococcaceae bacterium UBA1213, assembly GCA_002309275.1. Classification (GTDB taxonomy): domain Bacteria; phylum Bacillota; class Clostridia; order Oscillospirales; family Acutalibacteraceae; genus UBA1213. The sequence continues at coordinate 2,740 of DBXL01000046.1, forward strand.
GTAACCGACAAAAACTGAACAAGGCTGTTGAAAACCTGCAAAGAGTAACCGCTTCCAAGACAACAATACCTGCTCTTGAAGGCATACTTTTGAAAGCCGAAAAAAACAAACTGACTCTTTGCGGATACGACCTTGATATAGGCATCACTACCTCAATAGACACGAACATAAAAACAGAAGGTTCTGTTGTAGTACCTGCCAAACTCTTTTCGGATATAATCAAAAGAATGCCCGAAGATATAATAAGCATTGAAACAGATGAAAAGCTTATTATATATATTTCCGGCGGCAAGGCTGAATATAAAATCATAGGAATGTCTGCGGAAGAATATCCCGAACTTCCTGCGGTTGCCTCTTCCGAGAAAATAGCTATTGACGGCAAAACCCTCAAAAGCATGATAAGACAGACTATGTATGCCGTTTCCGATAAAGACGAGAACCCTACTCAAAAAGGCTCTCTCTTTGAAATAGCCAACGGTACTTTCAGGATAGTATCCGTTGACGGATACAGGCTTGCTATCAGAACGGAAAAAGCAAACTTTGACGGAGAAAAAAGCATTATCGTTCCCAGAAAATCCCTTCAGGAAATTATCAACCTGATTTCAGATGATGTTGAAAACGTCGTTATCAGGGCAGGCGGCAGACATCTCACCATGCTCATAGGAGATTATACGATAATCACAAGGCTTATAGAGGGAGAATTCATGAACTATAAAGCCACTATCCCCTCCGTATCCACAACGGAGGCTGTTATCAATACAAGAATGTTCTCCGATACCATAGAGAGAATGTCCCTTCTCCTTACGGACAGAATCAAAACTCCTATCAAATGCTGTTTTGAAAACAATACTGTCACTACTTCCTGCAATACCTCAAAGGGGGAAGCGACCGATGAATTTGAGGCTGATATAACAGGCAGTTATGTCGAGATAGGTCTTGATAATAAATATATCCTTGACGCTCTTAAATTTGCCGAAACAGATGAAGTTAAAATTAAAATGAACGGCTCTCTTAAACCGATAGTCGTACTGCCCAGCGAGGGAGATAATTTTATTTTCCTTGTAATGCCCGTGAGGTTGAAAAATGGTTGATAATAAATTAAAACTTGATGAAAATGAAGATTATATCCGCCTTGATGCCTTTCTGAAAATGCTCGGTGTATTCCAGACAGGCGGTCAGGCTAAAATCGCCATACAGAACGGCTCCGTAAAAGTCAACGGAGAAGTCTGCACCATGCGTGGAAAAAAAATGCACAGAGGCGACTATGCCGAATTTGACGGAAATACTTTTGAGGTGCTTTAAGTGTTTATCAAAAACCTCCGTTTTGAAAATTACCGAAATTTAAAAAATTCCTCTCTCTCCCCCTCCGAAAACATCAATATCATCTATGGAAGCAACGCCCAGGGGAAAACCAATCTTATCGAATGTATGTGGCTTCTGACGGGCGGACGCTCCTTCCGTGGAGCAAAAGACAGGGAATTAATTGCCTTTGACCAAAAATTCTCCAGAGTCAAAGCAGATTTCTTTTCAACAAACCGTGAACAAACTGTTGAAATCCTTATCCAAAACAACAAGCGTACCCCTTTCCTCAACGGCGTGCAAAAAAACTATATGTCTGAAATCATAGGCTCTTTCTGTGCAGTCGTTTTTTCACCGAATCACCTTGCACTTGTTAAAAACGGTCCCGATGAAAGACGCAATTTCATAGACAGTGCCTTATGCCAGATAAAACCCTCTTATGCCCTTTTTCTGAGCCGTTACAGAAAAATACTTGACCAGAGAAATGCTCTGCTCAAAGCTATCCCCAAAGCCCCCTATCTTGCAGATACCCTTGATGTATGGAATGAACGTCTTGCCAATGAAGGCTCTCTCATTGCTTTCCACAGATATGCCTATATGAGAGAGTTTTCAAAATTATCCTCACAATTTTATTTCGGCATATCCAACAATACGGAAACTCTTGAAACTGCCTGTAAAACAGGCTATCACAGTACCCCTGATATGCCCCGTGAGGAACTTAAACACTGCATTCTCAATGCCCTGCGTCTGAAACAGGAGGAAGAAATCTCTCTCGGATATACCATAAAAGGCGTTCACCGTGACGATATGACCGTTAAAATCAACTCCAAAGATGCAAGAACTTTTGCCTCTCAGGGACAACAGCGTTCTGCTGTTCTTGCAATGAAGCTTGCCGAAGCCTCCCTCCTACAGAAATCAAAGGGAGAACCCCCTGTCATTCTCCTTGATGACGTTCTCAGTGAGCTTGATACGCAAAGACGGGATTATCTCATACACCGCCTTGACGGCTTTCAGGTATTTATCACCTGCTGTGATACCGATATATCCGCTCAAAACAAATTTCTTATCCAAAACGGCGAAATATTCAAATCGGAGTGATTCCCTATGTATCTCCATTTAGGAAATGAAACGATTGTCCGACAATCCGATATTATCGGCATTTTTGACCTCGACAATTCAACAGTTTCAGCAAAAACCCGTGAATTTCTTGCAAACGCCCAGAAAAACGGTCAGGTTGTCAATGTTTCTTCCGAGCTTCCCAAATCCTTTGTAGTCTGCCGTGAAAGTGACGGTCTCAAAATCTATATCTGCCAGCTTTCCCCCGTCACTCTCTCAAAACGTCTGTTTATCTGAATTTTCAACCTCTGTCCGTTGATATGGTTGAATATCTTTTACACTTAATTCTTTTAAAGAAAAAACAACTGCCTTTTGTGTGCTATAATAGGTGCAGATAACTGTTTGCGGAATTCCTGTTTTACATAGGCTCTGCAATAGCTCGTACATTCGCTCAGAACGCCTCTGACAGCGTTTCTGACGTAAATTAATATAAAACCCTGCCTTCAAAAAAAGTCCCGTATTTTCAATTCTGCGTGGACTGGAGGCATGAGTGTTTTTTTGTACTGTGTAAATGCTATCATTATTCAGAAAAGGGTGCTTTAAATGTCAAATACGCTTCTGACAAGATGTCCTTACTGCGGAAAGAAAATCTCTTACCCCGGAGCTATGCTCATAAAGAAAAAAGGGGAATATTACTGCTATAAGTGCCAGTGTACCTCAAACATCGTTATACATTCCGGTCTGTCTGCACTTGCTGCGTTTGTGTGCGTGCTGGGAGTTCTTCTTGTACTCCTCTTTTCCATGTTCGGCGACCATGGGGATTTAAAAAATATCTTATGGGTAGTTATGCCGTTTGTTGTTTTTTATCTCGCAACTCCTTTCTTTATCAAGCTTGAGCCTTTTAATGACAAAATATACCCCATGAAAAGAATGCCGAAGCGTGTTTTTGAAAAAAAGCCCAAATCTCCCAAACCCGTCAGGCTTGATGTCGAAAATGACTTCTCTCAAAAATTCATGCTTGCCAAAAATAACGCCGATAAGAAAATTGCCGAAAATACAGAAAAAATTGATGAAACTCTCCCTAAGGAAATTTCCAATACACAAATACTTTTCGGCTTGAATGATGATGAAAATAAAAAGGAAAATAAATAAAGTTTTCAACATATTTCTCTGAAAGGGTGGAAAAATGGATACAGTAAACGATATTTCCCAGACAACTCAAAATTATGACGCCAATGAAATACAGGTTCTTGAAGGTCTTGAAGCTGTCAGAAAACGTCCCGGTATGTATATCGGTTCGACAGGTCCCAGAGGTCTTCACCATCTTGTATATGAAATTGTTGACAACTCCATTGACGAGGCTCTTGCAGGCTACTGCTCGAAAATTGAGGTTTCCATACTCAAAGGCGATATTATCCGTGTAACAGATAACGGTCGTGGCATTCCTGTGGGCATTCAGCCGAAACTTGGTATTCCTGCCGTTACAGTCGTTTTTACTGTTCTTCATGCAGGCGGTAAATTCGGCGGAGGAGGATATAAAGTTTCAGGCGGTCTGCATGGTGTCGGTGCTTCTGTTGTCAATGCCCTCTCCGAATGGACTGAGGTGGAAGTATGCGACGGCAAAAATATTTATAAACAGCGTTTTGAACGTGGAAAGACCGTCACAGACCTTGCAATTATCGGTGAAACCTCGCATACAGGCACGACTGTCACTTTCAAAGCCGATCCGCTTATTTTCACCGAAACCGAAATATATGACTATGAAACTCTTGCCACCCGTCTGCGTGAACAGGCTTTCCTGAATGCAGGAGTCAATATACAACTTACCGATGAACGTGACAGTGACAATATACAGTCTGAAAATTTCTGCTATGAGGGCGGTGTATCAAGCTTCGTTGAGTATATCCATAAAAAACGCTCTCTTGATGTCATTCACCCCGATATTATCTATTTTCAGGCTAAAAATGATGATGATACTGCCTCTGCCGAAATCGCTATGCAGTACAACGACAGCTATAATGAACTCCTTCTCTCATTTGCCAACAATATCCATACAAATGACGGAGGTACTCATGTAGATGGCTTTAAACGTGCCTTGACGAAAGTTATGAACGACTATGCACGTAAATTCAACATTCTCAAAGATTCCGACAAAAATTTAAGCGGTGAAGATGTCCGTGAAGGTCTTACTGCCGTTATCAGCGTAAAGCTGAAAGAGGCTCAGTTTGAAGGTCAGACAAAAGCCAAGCTCGGCAATACTTCTGTCCGTACACTCGTTGACAGACTTGTCAGCGAAAAACTTGAACAGTATCTTGAAGAAAACCCCGCAACCGCAAAAGCTATTTTTGATAAAGCACTTATGGCAGCAAAGGCAAGAGATGCCGCAAGAAAAGCCCGTGACCTTGCAAGAAGAAAAACTGCTATGGAGGGTGCGGGACTTCCCGGAAAGCTTGCCGACTGTCAATCAAGAGATGTAAATGAAACCGAAATTTACATAGTGGAGGGCGACTCTGCAGGCGGTTCTGCAAAGGGCGGTCGTGACAGACGTTTTCAGGCGATTCTTCCGCTTTGGGGCAAAATGCTCAATGTTGAAAAAGCACGTCTTGACCGTGTCTATGGCAATGATAAACTTATGCCCGTTATTACAGCTCTCGGTTGTGGTATCGGTGACGAAATAGACCTTTCCAAGCTCCGCTACGGCAAAATTATTATCATGGCAGATGCCGATGTTGACGGCTCTCATATACGCACTCTCATGCTTACATTCTTTTTCCGCTTTATGCGTCCTTTGATTGAAGAAGGTCATGTGTATATCGCACAGCCCCCTCTTTACCGTATCACTAAGGGCAAAGAACATCACTATGCCTATTCCGACAGTGAACGTGATAAAATCATGTCCGAACTCGGCGGAAAATATGAAATACAGAGATATAAAGGTCTTGGTGAAATGGACTCCGACCAGCTCTGGGAAACGACTATGGATCCTTCAACAAGAATTATGCTTCGTGTTGAAATGGAGGACGCTGCCGCCGCTGATGAAGTTTTCACTATCCTCATGGGCGACAAGGTTGAACCAAGACGTGAATTTATAGAGAAAAATGCTAAATATGTCCAAAATCTTGACGTTTAACGGAGAGTGAAGAGTGGAGAGTTGAGAGTGGAGCGATGGCAGACTTTCAACTTTTCCGCCTGAAACTGTTGAAAAATTTTTTTAAAGTGGATATTTGGAAATACTGCGGGAGAAATGACAGCTTCACTCTCTACTCTCCAAACTCCACTCTGATAAAAAGGGAGATAATACATGAAAGATGAACCTGTCCACCCGCAAGGGCGGAATGAAATTGAAGAACACAGAGATGAACAGCTTATTGACGATATATCGCATGAGCTTGAAATAATTGAAAACAACCGTAGTAATGACGAAAATCCCGATTGGGACGGCTCGGAATCGGAGCTTGTTGCAGATGACGATGCCGAAGAATATGAAATTCCCGAAACAGGAATTAAAATTTCATATTCCCTCACAGAAGATGAAACGTATAAATGCCTGTATCACAGCAGGCTTTATAAAACGAAAGGCAAACGTGCTGTTTTACAGACGGTTATATTTGCACTTGCAGGGGTGATTTTCCTGCTGACATACTTTTTAACAAATTCACAATACAATGTTTATAACTTGTTTTTCGGTATATTGTGTTTTGTTATGGTGGCTGTAATATGGCTTGTGCCTCATTTGCACATGAAAAACCTTGCTAAAATCATGGCTGACGGTAAAAATATTGATGCGGAAATTTATCCCACTCATATTGATATAGGAAAAGATGATGGGGCTTGGTCTGTTGAACTTGACGGCAAAGCCGAAATTGCCGAATTTGACGGCATTATCATGATATATGACGATGACAGAAGCTTTGCCATTCCTGAAAGAGTCATTGAACCTGAAGTCTATAATGAAATAAAAGCCATTCTCCTTTCAGGCACCATGCCGGAGGAAATTAGCGATTAGCAGTCAGCAATGAGTGGCTTGCCATTGAATTATTTCTTTCAACAATTTATTCAAAAGAGGTTGAAAACTATGATAAACGAAACTCCAATAACCGCACGTTATGCCGAAACTGACCAGATGGGCATTATTCACCATTCCATATATCCCGTGTGGTTTGAGGTCGGAAGAACCAATTTTATCAAAATGCTTGGCATCAGTTATAGTCAGCTTGAAAAAGACGGTGTGATGCTGCCTCTTTCTGCTCTTGATTGCAGATATATAAAGCCTATTCACTATGAAGATGAGGTTATTATACAAACTTCCGTTATAAAACTCTCCGTTTCAAGAATTCAGTTTGGCTATAAAGTCCTGCTTGACGGTGTTTTGATGGCGGAAGGCTCTACTACTCACGGTTTTGTCAATTCCGATACGTTAAGACCGCTTAATATGAAAAAATTTAATCAACAGCTTTTTGAAAAGATGTTGAATTCTATAGAATGACTTTTACAAAAAAAACTCGCTTAACTCATAATTATGCATTATGAATTATGCATTAGATAAGGGGTGCATTAGAGCTTGAATAACCAGCAAAATTCTCAGATTTCAAAAATTATTCCCGTTGACATAGAGGGAGAGATGAAAAAATCTTTCCTTGACTATTCCATGTCTGTTATCGTGTCCCGTGCCCTGCCGGATGTGCGTGACGGTCTGAAGCCTGTCCACAGGCGAATTCTCTATTCACAATATGAAGATAATCTCACCCCCGACAAGCCTTATAAAAAATGTGCAACTACTGTCGGCAACGTTCTCGGACGTTATCACCCTCACGGCGACAGTTCTGTTTATGACGCTCTTGTAAGGCTCGCTCAGGATTTCTCTATGAGATATATCCTCGTTGACGGTCACGGCAACTTCGGCTCTGTTGACGGCGATCCCCCTGCGGCTTACCGTTATACAGAATCCCGTATGAGCAAAATAAGCGTTGAAATGCTTACGGACATCGATAAGGAAACTGTTGATTTCATACCCAACTATGACGACAGCAGAAAAGAACCTGCTGTACTGCCGTCAAGATTTCCTAATCTGCTTGTGAACGGCTCAACAGGTATCGCAGTAGGTATGGCTACCAATATCCCTCCGCACAACCTCAATGAAGTGGTTGACGCTGTGAAATGCCTGATTGATAACCCCGATGCGACTCTTGATGAATTGATGGAGTACATAAAAGGTCCCGATTTTCCCACAGCAGGCATTATTATGGGTAAGAGTGGTATAAGGGCTGCCTATGCGACAGGACGTGCAAAAATTGCTGTGCGTGCAAAGGCTGAAATTGTCGAGGATAAAAACGGCAGATTTAAAATTGCCGTTACAGAGCTTCCCTATCAGGTGAACAAGGCAAGGCTTGTTGAAAGCATTGCCGACATGGTAAAAGATAAGAAAATCAATGGTATTTCCAATATAGACGACCATTCCGACAGAAACGGTATGCATATAGAAATTTCTCTGAAAAAAGAGGCTTCTCCGAATATCGTTCTCAATAATCTTTATAAAAACTCTCAAATGCAGATAACCTACGGCATTATTCTGCTGGCAATCGTCAACGGTGAGCCTAAAATCCTCACTCTTAAATCAATGCTCCAGAATTACATTGATTTCCAGTTTGACGTTATTACAAGGCGTACAAGATATGACCTCAGAAAAGCTCAGGAAAGAGCCCATATTTTGGAGGGCTTGAAAATTGCCATTGATTTCATTGATGAAGTGATAAAAATCATTCGTTCTTCAAGCGATACAGCAAGTGCTAAACAAAATCTCTGTGAGCGTTTCGGTCTTGATGACATTCAGGCTCAGGCTATCGTTGATATGCGTTTAAGACAGCTCTCCGGACTTGAAAGAGAAAAAATTGAAGATGAACTCCTTGCACTCCTTGCTAAAATTGATGACTTCAAAGATATTCTTGATAAACCTGAAAGAGTTTATGATATTATCAAAACCGAACTCAATGCCATTAAACAGAAATTCGGTGACGAGAGAAGAACTCAAATCGAAAGTATCAGCGGTGAAGTTGATATAGAGGATTTGATACCGCATGAAGAATGTGTTGTTACTATGACAAATTTCGGTTATCTCAAACGTCAGAAAGCGGATATTTATAAAACTCAAAGACGTGGCGGGCGTGGCATTTCCGGCATGAACAGACGTGCCGAAGATGTGCCGATTGATATGTTTGTCGGAGATACACATGACTATGCACTTTTATTTACCAATCTCGGAAAGGTCTATCAAATGAAGTGCTATGAGATTCCCGAAAGCTCCCGTACTTCAAAAGGCATGAATATTAATAATCTTCTCCAGCTTCTGCCAAATGAAAAAATCACTTCCATGATAAAAATGCCCCAAACCGGTGATGAAGGCATGTACCTTGTCATGATAACCAAAAAGGGACTTATCAAGCGTACTGCTACAAGCAATTTCCGCTCTGCAAGAAGAAAAACAGGTCTTAATGCCATATCCCTCAATGAAGGTGATGAGCTTGCATGGGTTCGCCTGACTGACGGAAATGCAGACCTGCTTATTGCAACGGCGAACGGTAAAGCCCTGCATATTGCAGAAAATACCATACGCCCCTCCGGAAAGTCATCTCAGGGTGTAAAAGCGATAAGACTTCTGGGAGATGATGAAGTAATAGGTATGTCCATATTAAGAGATGGAGCTTATGTCTTTACCATATCGGAAAACGGTTTCGGCAGACTTACTCCTCAAAGTGAATATCCTATCCACGCAAGAGCAGGTCAGGGTGTCAATAACTACAAGATTTCCAAAAACGGCAGAGTTGCCGCTATAAAGGCGGTTGACCTTGATGATGATATTATCATTATGTCGGACAACGGTGTTATGATAAGAGTATTTGCAAAGACAATATCCGTAGTTGCAAGAACAAGCAGGGGTGTCAAAATTATGAAAATGTCTGATGACAGCAAGGTTGTTGCTGTTGCCAGAGCTACCCATGAGGAAGATTCAAACGATACCGAAATTACTGATGAAAATACCGAAATTCAATCCGAAAATACAGCCGAATAAAAATACAAGCCCGATTTTCACAACGAAATCGGGCTTTTTTGTTTAACTGTTTTTAACGAAATCAATAATTATCTTTATGGATTTTTTGGCGGCTGACCTGCTGAATACACTGTATTCTACAGCGTCATCTTCTTCACTCATGCTGTCCGATATGGCACGGATTATCCCAAACGGGACTTTATTCAAATAGCATACCTGTCCGATACTTCCGCCTTCCATTTCACACGCTATGGCATTGAAATCTTCATTCAGTGCAGAACGTCTTACATTTCCTGTGATAAACTGGTCGCCTGTTGCAACTGTGCCGATGACATAGTGCATTTCCCCTATGTTTTCACATGACTGCTTTATCCTTGTAACAACCTCTTTATCACACGGAATATAATCGATATTTCCCTCCGGTAAAAAGACTGTCCCTCTTTTATCTCCTATTGCAGTCGTATCCATGTCGTGCTGTATTACATTCTCTGCTATCACTACATAGCCGATATGCGTGTTAAGGCTTGTACTTCCGCCTACTCCCGTATTGATTATCATATCAGGCCGGTATTTTAAAATAAGTGTCTGTGCCGCTACCGCTGCATTTACCTTGCCTATTCCGCACTTCACAACAACACATTCTTTACCACTGATTTTTCCTTTGGTATATGCATTTCCACTTATCCAATCAGTGGTTCTGTCGGTCATTTCGGCAATGATTCCGCTGACCTCTATTTCCATCGCTCCTATGATTCCTATCATATGTTTTTGCTCTCTTTCCATGCATATTTAACTGTTTTCAAGGTATTCTTCAAGGGTAATATCTTTTTCATATATCTCTTTGGCGACTTCCTCTCCTACATACCTTATATGCCACGGCTGATACATAAAGTCAGTTGTCTGAACTTTTTCCTCTGGGTATCTCAATATAAATCCGTAGTCTGCCATTACAGAATGTATCTCTTTAAGTATGGCTTCTGTCTGCATAAGTTCTTTATCTGTATCTATCTTTTCACCTGCAAAGTACAAACAAATGTCTATTCCCAATCCCGTCTGATTCTCTGAATAATTCGGCTCGCCCTGATAATTATAGGCATATTCCTCTCCATACTCGTTTGTGTATTCTTCAATGAGGTCTTTCTGCTCATCTGCATCAAGATAGGCTCGGTTTATCTCTATCTGCACTTCCTGCATCAGCATTTTTTCCCTTAATTCAAGAAAATGCTCATATGTTTCTTCTTCTATTCTGAATGCTCCGCCAAAAAAATTCTTGCCATCAATGATATTTACCGACTTTTCATAATGCTCGGGCAGCTTATTTGTACGGTTTACAAGCACGAGATAATTTCTTTCAGGTATAGAAATATCTGACTGTTCAGCAACAGAATTGATACTGTTTTCAACGGGCTTTTCATCACAGCCTCCGAAACAAACTGCTAAAAGCCCTGCTATAAAGCATACCAACAGCTTTTTCATATTATTCCTCCCCGCTTTCGTCTTTTATTTCGTCGGGAAGAACCGCTCCCGCATACTTGTTATATACATATCCGTCAGGCACTTCTCCCGTCTGAAGCCGTCTTTCATATTTATCTTTATCAAATACATATCTTTTCAAAAGCATATATATTCCTATGCATAATGCAACGATGCTTATCCATTGGGATGTTGAAAGGGAGAATATATATCCTCTTATCACATCTCCCCTGAAAAACTCATCTGCAAATCTGACAACGGCATATATGATAAAATACAGGGCAAGCAGACTGCCTTTTTTTAACCTCTTTTTATCAAGCCATACGAGGATAAACATGATGATTATATTCAGACAAGCCTCTATCAGCTGTATGGGCAGGCGTGTTACGTCATTCACAGGCGGATCAAGATATTCATTATGATATACTACTCCCCAACTGCTTTCCACTCCATAACAGCATCCCGCCATAAAACACCCTATTCTGCCAAATGCATGGAAAAATGGTATCACAGGGGCATATATATCTGCATACAAATTAAAGTCTATCTTTGCAAGACGACAGTATATATATGCTGTCAGCACTCCGCCGAACAGCCCTCCGTAAAATACCATTCCTCCACAGGCTTCCGTAAACGAATACAAAAAATTCTCCCATGCCTTCGCACTCAAAAATATATTCAGCCTTGTTATAAAATACAGCAGTTTGGCTCCTATAAATGCTCCCGCCGCTGAAAACAAGGGAATATTGATTATCTGAATATAATTGAAGTCACGCCTTTTTTTTGTATTAAGGTGAATGATTACTCCTGAAAAAATAATCCCCAGAAATACACATACACCATACATTGATATTCTTATTCCCAGAACGTCTATAAACGGTAACATTACATTCCCAAAAACTGCCTGATTCCTGCACAAGCGGCTATGCAGGCAAACGACACTCCGCTTATCAATATTCCGATGATACCCAAAATAATGCCTGTCCATGACATGGCACCTCTCGGCATATTATATGAAATATTCTGATTTCCGCCCATTACTCCGAATACAATACCGCCTATTCCACAAATCAGAGCAACTATATTGATGATATTGGCTGCTACCGGTGCACCTGCAAAAAAGTTACATATCAATGCAAGCACTACACTACATATACTCAGTATCATTCCACGCATTGCTACGGCTCTGCCCGGTTCCTCTCCGCTGTAATTCGGAAGATTAGGCATGAAGTCTGCATTCTGTCTGGTAGAGCTTTCTCCGTTCGGTCCTACTGCACGGGACGGATTGATTTTGGAATCTATCTCCGACTTCTCTTCTTTCAGCTCTTCCGGCAGCTCATACTTCTCCTCAACAGGTTCATCAAGCTTTTCTGCAAGCTCGTCAATATCCGGCATTTCAAATTTACTTTTGTTCTCGTCCATTTTAAATATCTCCTTCTATATTTTTATTTTAAAAGTCCGAAAGGACTTTTTTGACAATTTCATCTGTGTGCATTCCCCTTGAACCCTTTACAAGCACTGTACAATCTTTCTCTATTATCTTTTTCAGGGATTCATAAGCCTGTCCATTATCCTCAAATAGCATTACTTCTTTACAGCCGTTTTCTTTTGCACCCCTTGCTGTGTGTCTTGAAATTTCGCCGACTGCTAAAAGTGTATCTATCCCAAGTTCTGCAAGGTGCTTTCCTACTCCGTAATGCTCACTTTCTGATTTCTCTCCCAGTTCAAGCATATCTGCCAATACAGCTATCGTCTTTCCACTTGCAACACTTTTCAATACATTCAACGACACCTTTGCTGCCTCCGGACTGGAATTATAGCTGTCATCTATCAAAATAAAATCTTTCATTTCATGTATCTGCTGACGCATGGGAGCATTTTTATATGTCATCAATCCGCACTGTATCGTCTTTTCATCAAGTCCGAGATGTTTTCCTACTGCAAATGCCGCAAGTGCATTCTTTACACTATGCTCTCCAAGTGCGGGGATATGCAATTCAACTTTCTCTCCGCCAAAGCAACATACAAACTTTGTATTAAATCCCTCTGTCTTTATCTTATCTGCATAGTAGTCATTATCTTTATTAAGTCCAAATGTCACAGTCTTAAATTTCTGTTTCCCATGCAGAGTTTTTAAAAGTTCATCATCTCCGTTTAAGAACAATACTCCCTCTTTATCAAAGTATTTCGTTATCCTGAACTTCTCTTTTAAAATATTTTCCTGCGTTCCCAAGTTCTCTATATGGGCAACTCCTATATTTGTCATTACCGCAATATTCGGTCTTGCTACGTCTGCAAGTCTGTCCATTTCCCCAAACTCGCTCATGCCCATCTCTATTACTGCAACTTCATTATGTTCCTCTATTTCAAACATCGTCATTGGCAAGCCTATCTGACTGTTTTTATTCCCCTGCGTTTTCATTACGTCAAAACCTTTGGAAAGTCCTGCCGCAACCATCTCTTTGGTACTCGTCTTTCCAACGCTGCCTGTTATTCCTATCAATCTTACATTCTGCTTACTTCTGTAATATCCTGCAAGCTTCTGCAAAGCCAAACGACTGTTTTCAACTTTTATATAACAGCCTGTTGAATTCTCCGAAACTTCATTTTCAGTGAAAACCGCCGCCGCACCTTTTGAAAAACATTCTTCTATAAATTTGTGACCGTCAACTTTCTCGCCCTTTATCGCTGCAAACAATGTCCCTTCTTTGACAGCTCGGCTGTCATACTGCACATCTGTTATTACTATATCGCTGTTTCCAATTAAAACTCCGTCAACTGCCTCTGCAATTTCCCCTGCCGTCATTTCAATCATTTACTGCACCTCCTATGATTCCTTTTATAACTTCCCTTTCGTCATAGTGTGTCTTTACGCCCATTTTATCCTGATAATCTTCGTGTCCCTTGCCTGCAAGCACAATTATATCTCCATCTTTCGCATTCTCTATGCAATATCTTATTGCATCTGTCCTGTCAGGAATTACAATATACTTTCCCTCCGTTTTTTTAAGCCCTTTCTCTATATCTGCTATTATATCCATGACATCTTCATATCTCGAATTGTCCTCCGTCACTACCGACAAATCTGAAAGTTTACCCGAGATTTCTCCCATTTCATAACGCCTGTCTTTTGAACGTCCTCCGCCTGCCCCAAACAATGTTATGAGTCTGTTCGGCTTATATTCCCTCAGCGTTTCAAGCACGTTCTCCATACTTACCGCATTATGTGCATAGTCTATCAGCAAAGTGTAATTCCCCTCTACCTTTACCGTTTCAACTCTGCCCTTTACTTTCACTTCGTTCAAACCGTCATATATATTTTTTTCACTTACTCCAAAATGTCTGCATACTGCCATTGCACAAAGGGCATTATATACATTGAACTTTCCCGGAATATCTACATCTACCGACATATTCCATACTCCCTCTGTTTCAAAATGTACCCCTATATATCCGAAATCCGATAGGAGATATTCATTTTTTGCCCTTAACTGCACATTCTCTCCAAATCCAAATGTTTCTATTCTTTCGCAAGTGTTATTCTCAATCATCATCGGAGTAACTTTATCATCTGCATTTACAATCCCGACTTTACATTGACGAAACAGCCTTGACTTACACTCTATATACTCCTCCATAGAAGCATGTTCTACTCCGCCTATATGGTCATGTGACAAATTCGTGAACATTCCATAATCAAAATTGATTCCATAAGCTCTGTATAACTTCAGTGCCTGTGACGATACCTCCATAACCGCACATTTGCACCCTTTATCTATCATATCCTTCATGGCTCTGTGCAGTTCATAGGATTCAGGAGTTGTATTTGATGTTTTGGTTATTTCGTCACCTATAATTATTCCTATCGTGCCTATGATGCCTGTCTTGATACCTGCCTTTTCAAGTACAGCCTTTATCATGAATGCACTGGTAGTCTTCCCTTTTGTACCCGTTATGCCTATCGTTTTAAGCTTTTCTGCTGGTCTGCCAAAATACTCTGCACTCATCAGTGCCAATGCTTTTCTCGTGTCCGCCGTCTTTACGACTGTAACCCCTTCTACCTCTATATCCCGGCTGACAACTATCGCTGCCGCTCCCTGCTCCACTGCCTTCTGAACAAAGTCGTGTCCATCAAAGTTTGCACCTACCATGCACACAAATACACAATCCTTTACTATCTTCCTTGAATCATATATCACATCTGATATTTCTACTTCAAGGTCTCCCTGTAAAAGCTTATATTCCGTATTTTCAAGCAGTTTTTTCAATTTCATATAGTAAGCCCCCATTTTATATACCATTCTCTGGCAGCGTCTCCGCTACTACATTAAATGCACTTTAAGCATATTTTATCACACTGTTGACAACTCTGCAATAATAAATATTCCGTTTTTTCAACAGCTTTTTGCACTTTTGGTCAATAATTGCACAATTTGATTTTTTTTGACAAGTTTGAAAGAAATTTTGTCAAGAATACTTGACAAATTCCCTTTTCTGTGTTAAGATAAACTCACAGAAAATTTTGAGAACAGAATGTCTGAACGGAGACGCTCTTATGGATAAAAAAGAAATCCTTGACAAAAATAAAAAACAAAATCGTAATTCCCTTGACGAAAGAGAGCAGAAAATATACAATACCTCTTTTGGTGTAGGAGCGGTTATTGTCGGTGTACTGTGCGTTGTCTTCAGTATCTACAGGTTTTGCCATCATCAGATGTTCTATGAGTTTGCTGCTATCATTACCGCTTACCTTTGCACGACTTTCCTTTATCAATATAAAAATATAAGAAAAACAGCATATCTTATTGCAGGAATTTTGACCGGTATTGCCGCAGCTCTTACCGCTACATTGTTCTTTATGGTGAATGCGTGATGAATGATATAGTTTTTCAGAATAAATTGAGAATTGCTCGTGCGGAAAAAAGAATCTCCCAAGGGGAACTTGCCGAAATGGTCGGCGTTTCAAGGCAGACTATCAGTTCTATTGAAAATAACCAGTTCTGTCCCAGTGCTAAACTCGCTCTCCTCCTTTGTATCGCTCTCGACAAAAAATTTGAGGAGCTCTTCTACTTCGGAGATGGCGATATATAGATTATAAGTTTACTTCATATACATTCCTCCTAAAAAAAGCAGCAATTCCCGATTGTATATCGCAATCGGGAATTGCTGTTTCAATTACTTCATGTATATCCCTCTAAAGTGAAATATTATACTTTAAGTATTATTAAAAAATATTTTTAATTCTTTTAAAGCAACTTTTATGCCTCACACTATAATATAATATTACCTGTACAGATTCTTTATGTAAATTATGCCGAGTATTTCGGCTTCTTCAATAGCTAACCACAACCCGCTATGGTTATTCTGAAAGTGGACAGTTTTCTATGAAAGGAAAACTGTCCTTTTCGTTTTTAGCATTTCTTCCGTACTCTATGCCCATTCACTATCCCCTATTGTTTCACGTGAAACTTTTTTCTGCTGTATCTGAACCGAAAACCTTATTTCCACTGTTATTATATACAGAAGTACTTCAATCAATGCAGAGGAGGGTGAAAATTGAATGACCACAGGCTTGCCAAAAGACTTAAATCCAAAGACCAAAAGGCTTTCGAGAAAATTATAGAAAAATATACTCCGCTGGTTTCAACTGTTATTTATAATACTTCCAAAGGCTCTCTGACTAAAGAGGATATTGAGGAAACTGTTACTGATGTCTTTATTACACTATGGAACAATGCCGACAATGTTATTGAGGATAAACTTAAAGGCTATCTCTGCCGTATTGCAAAAACAAGGGCTTTAAACAAAATCTCTGCTGTCAACGCCCATCCGCTTTTAAACATTGACGATTTTGATTTTCAGGATGACTTTTCAATATCTGCCGAAGTCGAAAATAAACAGCTTGCAAACGAACTGCGTGAGATCATCTCTAAAATCCAAATGCCTGACAGGGAAATTATCGTCAGATACTACTACTATTCCCAGAATACCACTCAAATCGCCAAAGTTATGAATCTTAATCCCAATACGGTCAAAACGAAGTTAAGACGTTCCAGGGACAAAATTAAAACCAAACTTATAGAAAGGGGATATACCATATGAAAACTACTTTAAAAAATGCTTTCAATGATTGGAACGATGACCTGATTGATATTTCCACAAATACCCTGTGTGAAGATACGGGAATTTCGAGTGACTCCATAAAATTAAGCGTCCTTTCACAGCTCGCTCTCAACAAAAAGAAAAAAATTTTCGGCAGGTCCTTTAAATTTACAGTTATAGCCGCTACTCTTGCAACCGCTCTTATCATCGGTACAACCGCTATTAATGCCAACGGCGGTGTACAGCTGGTGTTGGAAGAATTCTTTGGCGGAAATATGAATTCGGCAGGTCTTTATGATGGCGGTGATGTTAAAATTACAAGCCTGGATCCTAATTTGGATATTGAATTTCTTGGAGTTACAGGGGACGAAAGAAACGTTTATGCAGTTATTGAAATATTTAAAAAAGACAATACTGCTTTTACGGACGGAGGTTACATCAATCCTACCATGTCAGCGGACAACAGAGGACAACAGGAATTTATAAACAGTATCCAAAAAAATCCGCCCGAAACACCTGATGAACTTATATCAAAAATGAATACATTTTATGGTATTCGGGCTGTATGCAGAGATAGAAACGGCAACAACTTTGGATTTGGCGATAACGGAAATGCTGGTATTATTCCTAAATATTATCTTAGTGATGACAGAAAAATTCTGAAAATACTTGTACATCTTGATATGCAAAGTGCCAGCGGTACAAAACATTTGGATGCCCGTGACGGCACTATGACAATTATAAGCACAAGTTTCTCGGCTCTCAAAAATATTCAAACCATAGCAGCTTATGACAAAGATGATCAAAATATGTGGAGTGAAGAAACATTCAAAGCTTTTCAGGAAAAGTGCAGAGAAATGAATATAGGCGATACGGATTGGAGAACTCTCTACACTCCTGATAAAATGATACGCTGTGTTGTAGATGAAAAACAATATCCTTTGCCGTTTGAAATTACATTTACAATGAATTATAGAAACAATGGCAATATCAAAAAATCTTTGCACCATTCCGATGCACCGCATTTTATAGAAAAAAATACAAAGACTGTCGATATGACTGTTTCGGCATTTCAAATTTATATCTATGGACACAGTGATGACGTTTATAAACAACGCCTTTTTCAACCCATCGATATGAAAAACTCAAAGGTGATTTTCAATGATGGAACCGAATTATATTTGGAAGGAACTCAGGGCTCGGGCGGCGGAGGTCCTGCTTCGGGAGAAGTGCATGACAGCGTTATTTTGAGTTACAGAACTATGCCTGATCTCACATACTATCTTGAAGATACTCTCATTGATACAAGGGAGATTAAACAAATTATAATAAACGGCGACACCGTTTACAGCAGATAAAATTTATATCCGAAAAACAAAATGTTTTATGCGAAACATTTCTGTTGAATGAAAAATAAGGATTGGGGAGTGGGATAATATTTCTTACTCCTCATTTTTTATTCCTCATTAAAAATGTTTCACGTGAAACATTTTATTATTGACTGTACAAATCGAATTGTTTGTATTATAATAGGAGTGAAATTATTTGGAATGAGGATTGATGTATCAATGAAGTTTGTAGCAGGTGAATTTGATGTGGCTGTGGTCGGGGCAGGTCATGCCGGCATTGAGGCTGGTCTGGCTTCTGCAAGGCTCGGCTGCAAAACAGCAGTTTTTACTATCAATATGGATGCCGTCGGAAACTGTCCGTGCAACCCGTCTATAGGCGGTACGGCTAAAGGGCATCTTGTCAGGGAAATTGACGCTCTTGGCGGTGAAATGGGAAAAGCCGCTGATGAATGCTTTTTACAAATAAGAATGCTCAACAAGGGAAAAGGTCCGGCTGTTCATTCGCTCAGAGCTCAGATTGACAGAAGGGCTTACAGTACCAGAATGAAGCATACGCTTGAATTACAGGAAAATCTTGAACTCCGTCAGGCTGAAATAACCAATCTTGAAAGAAACAGTGACGGCAGATGGCTCTTAACAACTCGTCTTGAGGCACAATATATTGCAAAAGCCGTTATACTCGCAACAGGCACTTATCTCGGTGGTAAAATATATGTGGGCGATGTTTCCTATGAAAGCGGTCCGGATGGAATGTTCCCGTCAAAGTATCTTCCCGATGCACTCGAAAAATTGGGAATGTCTATAAGAAGATTTAAAACAGGTACTCCGGCACGTGTACTTAAGTCAAGTATTGATTTCACTGATTTGGAAGAACAATGCGGAGATGAACCGGTTGTGCCGTTTTCGTATGACACCGACGAGCCAAAGGAAAATAAAGTGAAATGCTATGTGAGCTGGACAAATGACAAAACAAAGCAAATTATTCTGGATAATATCCACCGTTCTCCTATGTACAGTGGAAAAATTGAGGGAGTTGGTCCCAGATACTGTCCAAGTATAGAAGATAAGATAGTGCGTTTTTCTGACAAGCAAAGGCATCAATTATTTATAGAGCCTTGTGGTATGGATACTGAAGAAATGTATTTACAGGGAATGTCATCATCATTGCCGGAAGATGTGCAGATTGCTTTCTATCATTCTATCAAGGGATTGGAAAACTGTGTCGTTATGCGTCCTGCTTATGCGATAGAATACTACTGTGCGGATCCCGTTCAAATGAATGGAACTCTTGAATTCAGAAATTTTCCGGGTTTATACGGTGCAGGTCAATTCAACGGAAGCTCTGGATATGAAGAAGCTGCTGCACAAGGACTTATTGCAGGTATCAATGCGGCACTTAAAATAAATGGTAAAAAGCCGTTGGTGCTTGACCGTGCAAGTTCCTATATTGGTACACTGATTGATGACCTTGTTACAAAGGGCTGCAATGATCCTTATAGAATGATGACATCAAGAAGTGAATACAGACTTATTCTGCGTCAGGATAATGCTGATACCAGAATGACGGCCATTGGCAGAGAAATTGGACTCGTCACTGATGAACGCTGGAAAAAGTTCAATACAAAACAGGAGCTTATCAAAAAAGAACTGGAACGTATCAGAAAGACAGTTATATCACCATCGGAAAAACTGAATGAAATACTTCGTCTTCATAATACATCGGAAGTAAGTACAGGTATCAGATTAATTGAACTTCTGAAACGTCCCGAACTTTCCTATGATATTCTGAAAGAGATAGATACAACCCGCCCCGAACTGAACAGAAATATATTGGAACAAATTGAAATAGAAATAAAATATGAAGGATATATCAAAAGACAGCTTATTATTATTGAGCAGGTGAGAAAGCTGGAAAAGAAAATTTTGCCTGATGATATTGACTATGCGAAGATAGATGGACTGAGCCTTGAAGCAAGAGAAAAATTGAATAAAGTGCGTCCCGGAAATATCGGTCAGGCAAGCCGTATATCTGGTGTCAGTCCTGCGGATATATCTGTACTTGTCATATACCTTGCATCACTCAGAAATAAGGAGAATAAAAATGCTGATACAGATACTTGAAAATTGGTGCAGTGAAAATAATATTCCTATTAATGACGAACAGAAGGCTCATTTTCAAATATATGCCCAAATGCTTGTTGAGTGGAATAAAAAAATGAATCTGACATCCATTGTCCGAGAAGATGAAATTGCCGTAAAGCACTTTATAGACAGTATTTCTGTTATAAGATATATAGATTTAAAAAAAGAGGCAAGCCTGATAGACATTGGAACGGGAGCTGGATTTCCGGGAATACCTCTCAAAATTATGTGTCCTGACATAAAACTGACGCTGCTTGACAGCCTGAACAAAAGACTGATTTTCCTTGATGAAGTTTGCAAGCTCATCAATGCAAAAGCAGATATAGTTCATGCCCGTGCGGAAGAACTCAGTCACAAAGAGGACTACAGAGAAAAGTTTGACTATGCAATTTCAAGAGCTGTTGCTAATCTGCCATCACTTTGCGAGTACTGTATGCCTTATGTAAAAAAAGGTGGTCTGTTTATATCAATGAAAGGTTCAGATGGAGAAAAGGAGCTTTCACTTGCACAAAATGCGGTTTCCGTTTTAGGCGGAAAAGTCGAGAAATTATATCACTTTCGCCTTCCGGATGAAAGTATGAGGAGTATTATAACTATTTCCAAAATTTCATGCACTCCTTCTCAATATCCACGCAGAGGTACAAAAATTTCTAAAAATCCGCTTTGAATTTTGGGAGTCTGAGCAGCGGAAAAAATAAAAGCCGACAGCTTGTTTCAAGTCTGTCGGCTTTTGGAATGTCAGGGATATATCAGTCAATACTTTGTATAATAACGGAGATTTAGGCGATAAGTCCGCCGTCATGACCGGTTGGCATTTTAGGTATCTGTATAACGTATTCTATAAGGTCATCATTTTCTGTTTGAAGTTTTACAGCAGGTATTCCTGCTTCACGCATGGTATTTACAGCATTTTCTATGGTATTTTCAAAAATTCTTATATCTTTTATAACAGCCTTTTTGCATTGAAATTGTTTTCTGCGAACTTTGGATTCATGCAGTATTTCATCAATATATTCTTCGGACTGTGTTACATTCATATTATTTTCTACTATCTCGCTCAGTACAATACGTCTTTCTGTTTCGTCGGATATTTTAAGTATGGCCTTTACATGACGTTCAGTAAGATGTGCTTTAAGAATAATCTTTCTCTCATCAAAGCCTAAATCGAGTACACGCAACTTACTCGTAACAAAGGAAGGTCTTTGTCCTATATGAACCGCAAGTTCCTGACGTGTAATATGGCAGCAGGAAATAATATTTTTTATAATCTCGGCTTCCTCGAAAAAATTCAGTTCGCTTCTCTGAAGATTTTCTGTAAGAGAAAAAAGGATTGCCTGTGTATCACTGCACGAAACGATGATGCATGGAACGGTTGAAAGTCCACATATAGCAGCGGCTCTGAGTCGTCTCTCTCCGGCAATAAGCTCATATTCCATATTCGTCACTTTTCTGACGGTGAGAGGCTGAATGATCCCGTTTTTTTCAATGCTGACAGCAAGTTCATTGAGTTTATCACGGCTGTAATCTTTTCTGGAAGCCGTTTTGGAAGATCTGATTTGTACAAGCGGAATCTCAATGATTTTTCTGATAGTTGGATTATTAAACAGCATATTGCTCTACTCCTTTCGTTTATGTATATTATAATGAACAGAAATTGAAATTTTTGTTGTATCATGTCATAAACCAAAAATGTTTCACGTGAAACATTCATATTTGAAAATTTAATTGTTGCTATTGGAAAGCTTTAGTGATATAATATGTACGTCAGAGGATCTGAAAGGGGGAAAAATAATGGGTAAGACAATAGCAGTAACCAATCAAAAGGGCGGTGTTGGAAAAACCACTACAGCAGTCAATGCTGCGGCAGGTATTGCAAAGTTGGGATATAAAGTTCTTCTTATAGACACCGATCCTCAAGGAAATGCAACAAGTGGTGTCGGAGTTGACAAGAGGTCGATAAAGTATTCTGCATACAGCATCATAGTTGATGATGTAAAGGCGGAAGATGCCGTTTTGCATACTGAGTTTGAAGGACTTGATGTCATACCGTCAAGCATAGAGCTTGCTGCGGCAGAACTGGAGCTTGCTGACCTTGAACACAGAGAAGCAAGACTGAAAAATGCTTTGGCAGCAGTCAAGGGGGAGTATGACTATATATTCATAGACTGTCCGCCGTCGCTTGGACTTATTACAACAAATGCACTTTGTGCAGCAGATACGATACTTGTGCCGATACAGCCGGAGTATTATGCACTGGAGGGCTTGTCACAGCTTATTGCAACGGTAAGACTTGTAAAGAGAAGATACAATCCCTATCTTGAAATAGAGGGAGTATTGCTGACCATGTATGACGGCAGACTTAATTTAACGCAGCAGGTCGTACAGGAAGTGAAGAAGTTTTTTCCAAAAAAAGTATTTTCATCTGTCATTCCAAGAGGTGTCAGACTGTCTGAAGCACCAAGTTTTGGAATGCCTATCATGTATTTTGACAAGTCGTGTAAAGGCTCACTGGCATATATGGAACTGTCAAGGGAGATTGTTGAAAATAATAAGTAATCAACTATGAAATGGGGGAGTGATGATGGATGGCAGTCAAAAAGGGCGGTCTCGGAAAAGGGCTTAGTGCGATATTTCTTGAAAACGAAAATGAAAGCTTGGGAAGCACAGTGTTGCCGGTATCAGAGATAGAGCCGAATCGTTCACAGCCAAGACGTGATTTTGATGAAGAAAGTCTTCGTGAACTTGCAGACTCCATTGCGGCACACGGTGTATTGCAGCCGCTGCTTGTCAGACCGCTTGCGGAAGGCGGCTATCAGCTTGTTGCGGGTGAACGCAGATGGCGTGCGAGCCGTATGGCAGGATTGTTTGAAGTTCCCGTGATTATCAGAGAGATGACGGATTCCGAAATGATGCAGATTGCAATGATAGAGAATCTGCAAAGGGAAAATTTAAATCCTGTTGAAGAGGCTATGGGATACAGGATGCTTATAGATGAGTATCATCTGACGCAGGAAGAGATTTCAAAATCTGTGGGAAAAAGCAGACCTGTTATAGCAAATGCATTGAGGATATTGTCACTGCCGAAAGAAATACTTGACATGGTGAGTGAGGGAAAGATTTCTGCAGGTCATGCAAGAGCACTGCTGAGTTTTTCGGATAAAGCCGAACAAATGAGGGTTGCAAGGTCGATACCTGAAAAGGACCTGACGGTAAGGGATGTGGAGAAGCTTGTAAAGAGTTTTGACAGACCTGAAAAGAGGGAAATGGAAATATCGCATGAAAACACCTTTTTCG
Organism: Ruminococcaceae bacterium UBA1213; assembly: GCA_002309275.1. Taxonomy (GTDB): domain Bacteria; phylum Bacillota; class Clostridia; order Oscillospirales; family Acutalibacteraceae; genus UBA1213. The sequence continues at coordinate 26,500 of DBXL01000046.1, forward strand.
GTGAAGTAGAGATTGCATTGAAGGAGTACCTGAAAAGAAAAGTCAGGGTAATAGGCAAAGGGGATAAAGCAGGTATCCTGCAGATAGAATTTTATGATGAAGAGGATCTTGCAGAGATTGCAAGACTTTTTGCTGAAAAGTAGTGGAATATTTTTTGAATATGTGTTATAATGATTTTTGCGGAAATTATATATAAAGGAGTCTGGAAAATATGATTGACATTAAGTATCTGAGGGAAAAGCCGGAAGAGATAAAGGCAAGAATCAAAAAGAGAGAGATGGATCTCGACAGCGTTGTAGATGAGATTCTCACTGTAGATGCACAGAAGCGTGAGCAGATGGGCAAGATTGAAGCGATGAAAGCGGAGAAGAATGCCGCAAGTAAGCAGATACCGCAGATAAAGAAAGCAGGCGGAGATGTTTCGGAGATAATGGCAAAGATGAAGGAGACAGGTGTGCTTATCGCAGAGGGAGAAGCTGTTATAAAAGAGCTTGACGACAAGCAGACGGATTTGCTTTTGTCACTGCCGAATTTGCCTGATGATGATGTATGTGCCGGCGGTAAGGAGCAGAATGAGCCTGTAAGATATTTCGGAGAGAAACCGCAGTTTAGTTTTCCGATGAAGAATCATGTAGAACTTTGTGAAAGTCTTGGAATGATAGACTATCAGAGAGGAGCAAAGATTGCAGGTGCAGGAAGCTGGCTGTACAGAGGCTGGGGTTCAAGGCTTGAATGGGCATTGCTGAACTTTTTCATAGAGGAGCATATCAATGACGGATTTGAATTCATACTGCCGCCGCATATGCTTGGTTATCAGTGCGGATATGTAGCAGGACAGTTTCCGAAGTTCAGGGATGAAGTTTATTGGATACAGAATCCCACAAGCAATGATGAGAAGTTCATGCTGCCGACAGCAGAAACAGCCCTTGTCAATCTTCATAGGGATGAGATTATACCGACAGAGGAGCTTCCTAAAAAATACATAGCATATACACCTTGTTATAGACGTGAAGCCGGCAGCTACCGTTCAGAAGAAAGAGGAATGATTAGGGGACATCAGTTCAATAAGGTAGAGATGGTGCAGTACACGGAAGATGACAAGTCAGATATTGCATTCAAGGAGCTTGTTGAAAAGGCAGAAAGACTTGTGCAGGAATTGGGACTTCACTACAGATTAAGTAAATTGGCAGCAGGTGACTGTTCATTCTCAATGGCAAGAACATATGATATAGAAGTATGGATACCGAGTATGGAGATATATAAAGAGGTAAGCTCTGCATCAAATGCCCGTGACTATCAGGCACGCAGGGGAAATGTACGTTACAGAGGCGAGGACAAGAAACTGCATTTTGCCCACACGCTGAATGCATCGGGACTTGCGACGAGCCGTGTAATACCTGCCATTGTAGAGCAGTATCAGAATGAAGACGGTTCAGTAACAGTTCCAAAGGTATTGCGCAAGTATATGGGAATCGATGTCATCAAAAAATAAATGTTTCACGTGAAACATTTTTGAATGTAGAATGATGGATAGGGAATGAGGAATGGAAATATTTCTCATTCCTATTTTTTTAGAGAAGTTTTCAACAGAGTTTTTAACATCTGTTGAAAACTCAAAGAAAAATCAGGATAAATAAATAGTAAAAAGTGGCTTGAACAACGAAAAAATGTTGAAAAGTCTGTTGAAAGTCTTGAAAACTTTTAAAAAGTGGAAAAGATTTGAAAAGAGAAAGTGAAAAGTTGCACATTTTTTTGTTAAAAACTTGAAAGAAAATCTACATAGAATTCGGAAAAAATATTCTAAAAAGGAATAATAAATAGTTCTTTTATGATATAATTAGGCATTAAATATATCAAAAAAACGGAGGAGATTTAAGAATGCTGACAGCAGGTTATATGGACAAGTTTGGAAAAGAAGGTCTTACATTTGATGATGTCTTGCTGATACCGGGAGAGTCAAGTGTACAACCGAGAGATGTTGACATCAGTACATGGATAACGAGCAAGATAAAACTTAATACACCTCTTATAACAGCAGCAATGGACACGGTAACGGAAACAAGAATGGCGATAGCAATAGCCCGAGAAGGCGGCATGGGAATCATACATAAGAATATGGGGATAGAGCAGCAGGCGGACGCAGTTGACAGAGTAAAGCGTTCTGAGAACGGAGTTATAGTCAATCCGTTTTTTCTGACACCGGAGCATTATGTGTATGATGCCAACAGACTGATGGCAAAATATAAAATATCGGGAGTGCCGATATGTGAGAATGGCAGGCTTGTAGGACTGATTACGAACCGTGATTTGAGATTCATGGACGAGAGCGACTACAGCCAGAAAATTGCACAGGTAATGACTAATAAGGATATAATCACTGCACCGGTAGGAACGACACTGAAAGATGCCCAGCAGATACTGAAGCAGCATAAGATAGAGAAACTGCCGATAGTTGATGAAAACGGAATGTTGAAAGGTCTTATTACGATAAAGGATATAGAGAAGTCTGTACAGTATCCGAACAGTTCAAGGGATCATAATGGCAGACTGCTTTGCGGAGCAGCGATAGGAGCGACGCCGGATGTGCTTGACAGAGTGGCAGCACTTGTAGAAGCACAGGTAGATGTGCTTGTACTTGATTCTGCACATGGTCACAATGATAATGTTATTAATTCTGTCAGCAAGGTAAAGAAAGCATTTCCGAATGTACAGCTTATAGCAGGAAATGTTGCAACGGCAGAGGGTACAAAGGCATTGATAGATGCAGGAGCAGACTGTGTAAAGGTAGGTATTGGACCAGGTTCTATATGTACAACAAGAATTGTTGCAGGTATCGGTGTACCGCAGATAACAGCCATATATGATGCAGCATATGAAGCGTCAAAGCATGGCATTCCGATTATTGCAGACGGCGGTGTCAAGTATTCGGGAGATATTGTGAAAGCACTTGCAGCAGGCGGCAGTGTAGTAATGATAGGTTCATTGGTAGCAGGCTGTGAGGAGTCACCCGGAGAAACAGAGATATATCAGGGAAGACAGTTCAAAGTATATAGAGGCATGGGAAGTCTTGGAGCAATGGGCAGAGGCAGTGCAGACAGATATTTCCAGTCAGGCAATAAAAAGCTTGTACCGGAGGGAGTAGAGGGCAGAGTACCTTATAAGGGAGCATTGTCAGATACGATTTATCAGCTTGTAGGCGGATTGAGAGCCGGTATGGGCTATACAGGCTGTGCGAATATACAGGAACTCCATGACAAAGCAACATTTGTACGCATTACGGGAGCAGGCTTGAAAGAGAGTCATCCGCATGACATACAGATTACAAAGGAAGCACCGAACTATTCCTATAACGGATAATCAGCATTTTATAGCAGGGCAGTCCATAAGGATTGCCCTGTATTTTTTATATATCAAATCTGACAAAAAAGCACTTATTTGTTAGTGTAAATTGATATATTGACAAAAAGTCAAAAGATTTATATGATTAAGTTGTATAAAATTTTTTACAAGGAGAGGTGTTTCTTTTGAAAAAGCGAATATTAAGTGCATTTTTGGCATTGTGTGTTGCGGGGAGTACGGGTAGTGCATTGATGAGTCTGTCAATGCCTGTTGAGGCAGCCAATAATAATGTGATATATATTCCAAGGAATTATTATTTGAACGTGCCGACAAAGGAGCAGATAATCGAGAAGTACAATGAATTGTTGTTTGACGTAGGGCAGAATATCAGTTATGAGAGGGACTATTCATTTAAAAATCCATTTGTACCCGGAGAAATTGGAAAGAGTGATAAGCTGAATGCTTTGAATATTTTGAATTTTTGCAGGTATATAGTAGGGTTGCCTGATGATATAAAGCTGAATGATGAATACAGCTGGAATGCACAGGCAGTTGCCTATTTGAATGCATTCAACGGAAATACGGCATATTATAATGAACAGAGGGATAATTTCCCGAATATGCTGTATCAGACAGCAGAGGTTGCAAGACAGAAAGTGGTAATAGGTTCAGACTGTGATAATATTGCAGATGCGGTTTTGAGTTGCTGGACGAGGGATCTTTATGATAAGAACATACAGGGTGCAGGCTATAAGTTCATGGCGCTGAGTATGGAAATGCAGGAGATAGGTTTCGGACAGGTTGACAATCAGTATGCGATATATACATATGACCGTTCCAGAAAGGACCATTTTGCAGATGATTATGTCATGTGGCCTGCGGAGGATATGCCGTATGAGCTTTTCAAAAACGGCGCATTTGCGTTGCAGTTGGGTGACGGTTACGGCAGACCGAAAGTAGAGGGTGTGACAGTTGACATAAAGTCGGAAAAGACGGGTGAGCATTGGCATTTCACAGGTGCAAACGTTCCTGAGAATTGTCACATGAGTGTACATCAGGACAGTTATGATGAATGTCCGTGTCTGGTGTTCGGGGTAAACAGTAAATTTGCGTGTGACGATAAAGTGACAGTGAAAATAACAGGATTGTCAAAGAATGGCAGGAGTGTAACAGTTGAAAGAACGATAAACTTTTTCAGTCTTTCCCATGTAACACTGAATGCAGAGAGTGTAACACTTGGTGCAGGTGAGGAGTATCAGCTTGAAAGTGATATATTCACGGCAGATACAAGAAATAATAATAGTATAGCGTATATATCGGATAATGAAGAAGTTGCGGTTGTATCGGAGGATGGCGTTGTAACGGCTCTGAAAGCAGGCACGGCAAATATTATGGCACAGTTGCCGAACGGTGCATATGCGGAGTGTAAGTTTACAGTGAAGAAACCGCCCGAAACAGTTGAGTTCACAAAGAGTATAACAAGTCTTTTCACAGGTGAAACGGTAAATATATCTTCACTTGTAAAGACCTCAAAGGGAAGTGCTTCTTTATACAATACTTATACTTCAGATAATAAAAAGGTATGTACGGTTGATGATGAGGGCAATATAACGGGAGTCGGTGCAGGCGTGACAATGGTGAATGTAACGACATACAATGGAGTATCATCAAAGATACAGGTGATTGTCAGCAAGCTTGCGGACATTGAAGACCGTTCCAAAATTTCCGCCAATGAAATTCTTTTAGGCGATAGTGTGACAGTAAGTGCAAGAGCGGCAGGCGGTGCAGGTGCATTTGCTTATGAAGTAGCTTATAGGAAATTGACAGACGAAAATTGGACTACTGCCCAGAAATATTCAAAAAATACATCTGTTTCTATCACTCCGAAAGCAGCAACGGATTATGAAATCAAAGTGAGTGCAAAGGACAAGCTTGGAAATGTGAATGAAAAGACATTTGCACTTTCTGTAAAGCTGCCTTTTGCAAATACTACGACTGTCAAAGAGAGTGTTGCCTACGGTGAAAGCCTGATTATAAAAGCATCAGGTCAGGGCGGCACAGGTAAATATCAATATGCAGTGCAGTACAAGAAAGCAAGCAGTTCCGCATGGACAACGGTGCAGAATTTCAGTGAAAATTCCGAAATAAAACTCACTCCTAAAGCTATGACAGAGTATGATATATGCGTGAAGGTCAAGGATAGTGACGGAACGGTTGATAAGAAATTCTATAAGCTTGAAGTCACTTCTAAACTTGCCAATACATCGGAGTTGTCAGCGACAGAGGTGAAGTTCGGTGAAACTATAATCACCTATAACACAGCAACAGGTGGAACAGCACCTTATACATATGCAGTGTATTACAAAAAAGCAGGCACATCGAAATGGACAACGGTACAGAATTTCATCGATAAATCCGAAACAGTCATAAAACCGAAAGCAGCGACACAGTATGATGTATGCGTGAAAGTGAAAGATGTTTCAGGTAATATAGCTAAAAAGTATATGAAATTTAATGCAGTTAAATAACATATTGACGGAGAATGAGGGAAACCTTGTTCTCCGTTTTGTATATTGTGCTTTAGTGCAATACAATTTGTAGAAACGGAA